>DASXYQ010000269.1:0-8142 GCA_036502445.1 Roseiarcus sp.
GCGGCCAGGCGCGCGCCCCGCCGCCGACGAAGGTCAGCACCTGTTCGATGAATCCCATGCTTCACGCCTTTGCCGTCGTCGCCGCTTGCGACGAGGGTCATGTTGCGCTGCAACAAAGGCATTCCGACGGCGAGCCGAAGCGCGGGCGAACGATCGGCGCGCGGTCGAATTCGTATTCGGGCGCCCGGCGCTAATGCGCTCGCGCCCAGCGCCACAGCGCCAGCTGCCGGCACCATTGCGGAACTTCGACGACGGCGCCGAACGGCGCGTCCGCGGCGCGTTCCAGCCGGGCGAGATAGCCGGGCACGACGCCGAGCGGGGCGTAGGCCGGCGCAATTTCCCTTGGCAATTGCGCTATCCGCGCCTCGGCGCTAGCCAGATGCGCGCGCGCCGCGGCAGCGAGGTCCCGTAACGCCGCCGCCAGCCCTGCCCCGCTCCGGCGCGCACGCACATCCTCCGGATCCACTCCGTGACGCTCCAGCAAATCGCGCGGCAGATAGACCTGTCCACGCGCGCTCGTCAGCGGCAGCGCGCGCAACAGGCCGGTGATCGCATAGGCGACGCCGGCATGGCCGCTGGCGTCGGCCGCGCCGATTTCGTGGCCCTCGGCGAGGATCAGCGCGGCCAATTGAAACAGCGACGACGCGGTCTCGCCGCAATAGCCCTCGAGATCGTTGAGGCTGGGCATGGGATCGTCGTAGAGATCGAACTGGCGCGCCACGATGTGGTTCTCGAACAAAGCCGTGGGCAGTTTGAACTTGGCGATCGTGTCCAGCAGAGCCTCGGCGACCGGATGCCCCGAGGCGTCGCCGCCCGTGACCGCATCGCGCCACCAGGTCAGCCGCACCTCGCCGGTCAGCGGCTCGCGCACGATCTCGCGCAGCCGCCCGACCTCGTAGTTGAAAGTGGACAGCGCGTGCAGATGCGGCCGCGCGGCCGCGGGCGCGAACAACGCGCTCAGCCAGCGGTCGCGGTCGTGGGCGCGGGCGAGGGACTCGCAATGCGCAAAGGCTTCGGAAAGCGACTCGCGGGACGGCGGCGCCGTCACGGCGCCGCCAGCAGCAGGGCGGCGACGCGGCGATTTTCGCCCAGCATGACGTTGTAGACGCGCGCGGCCGATCCCGTCGCCATCGACTCGACCCGGAGGCCCGCCGCGCGCAGCCGGCGGGAAACCGAGGGCGGCAGCAGCGCCATCCTCTCGCCCGTGCCGACGACGATGAATTCGATCGAGCCGGGCGCGCCGGCTATCTCATCGATCAGCGGCGCCAGCGTGGCGTCGCTGATTTCGCCCAGGCTCTTGGCCTCGATCGCCGCGATGCCCCGAGGCGTCGCCAGAATCGAACCCACATGGCCCATGCCCGCGAATTTAAACCCGCCCGCTCCGTAGGCGTCGATCGGATGCCGCCCAGGGACGAAGCCTTCGTAGCGGGCCGGCGCGGCGTTCACGCCTTCGCCTTCTCGATGACACGCGTTTCGGTTTCCTCCGGCTTGTCGAGGGTATCGGCGCGCACGCCGAGATAGATCAGCATCGGCGAACAGATGAAGATCGAGGAATAGGTCGCGACGAAAATGCCCCAGATCATCGCAGCCGAGAACGAGCGAATGACGTTGCCGCCGAGGAAGAACAACGCGAGCAAGGCGAGGAAAACCGTCGTTGCGGTCATGATCGTGCGCGGCAGCACCGCGTTGACCGACATGTCGACGATCTCGGCCGTCGACAGCTTCTTGTATTTGCGCATCACTTCGCGGATGCGGTCGAGCACGACGACGGTCTCGTTGAGGGAATAGCCGACGATGGTGAGGATCGCCGCGATCGAGGTCTGATTGAACTCGAGCTGCGTGACGCAGAAGAACCCGACGGTCAGCAACAGATCGTGCATCGTGCCGATGATCGCGCCGACCGCGAACTGCCACTCGAACCGGAACCAGAGATAGGTCAGCACGGCGAGGATCGCGACGACGACGCCCAGCGTTCCGCTCTGCACGAGTTCGCCGGAGACGCGCGGGCCGACCGCTTCGACGCTGCGGAATTCGTAAGCGTCGCCGAACGCCTCACGCAATTTGGCGATCGCGGTCGACTGGGCGGATTCGCCGCCTGGCTGCACATTGACGCGCAGGACGACGTCCGAGGGGGCGCCCTCGCGCTGCGCCTCGACCGGCCCCAACCCGAGGCTGTCGGCCTTGGCGCGCACCTCGGCCAAATCCGCCGTGCCGCTCTTGGCGCGCATCTCGACCTGCGTGCCGCCAGCGAAATCGATGCCGAAGTTCATGCCGACAGAGAAGAAAAGCACCACGGCGACGATCGAAAGCAGCGCGGAGAGCGGATAGCTCACGCGGCGGAACCGCATGAAGCCGAATTTGGTGTTTCCCGGCGCGAGGCGGAGCAGTTTCATGGTGCTGGGTTCGCATTTGTCGGGGGATGTCGACGAAGCCGACGTATGAGGAGGGGCGCGCGGAGCGCGACGCCGCCGAACTGGCCCGCGGTTCTCCCCTCCCGGTAAGGACGGGGAGGGGAACCGCGCGCGATGTTCGTCATCTCTCTCATATCGGCAGCACGCTCGGCCTACGGTTGCGGTACCATAGCGCGATCATCATTCGCGTCATCGTCACCGCCGTGATCACTGAAGTCAGGATGCCGAGGCCGAGCGAGACGGCGAAGCCGCGCACAGCGCCGGAGCCGAACAGATAGAGAATGACCGCCGCGACGAACATCGTCACGTTGGAATCGATGATGGTGGCGAAGGCGCGGTTGAAGCCGGCCTCCAGCGCGGAAATCACCGAGCGGCCCATATGCGATTCCTCGCGGATGCGCTCGTAGATCAGCACGTTCGAATCCACCGCCATGCCGATCGTGAACACGATGCCCGCGATGCCCGGCAGCGTCAGCGTCGCCCCGAGCAGCGCCATCGAAGCGAAGATGAAGAGAATATGGACGCCGAGCGCGAGATCGGCGAAGACGCCGAAAATGCCGTAGGTCGCCAGCATGTAAACGACCACCAGCACGCCGCCGACCAGTGCCGCCCGCTTGCCGGCGTCGATCGAATCCTGGCCGAGGCCAGGGCCAACCGTGCTCTCCTCGATCACGGTGAGCTTGGCCGGCAGCGCGCCAGCGCGCAGCAAGACCGCCAGATTGTCTGCCTGCTCGACCGTGAAATTGCCGGTGATCTGCCCCGAACCGCCGGTGATCGGCCCGAGGATGCGCGGCGCGGAAATGACCTTGCCGTCGAGCACGATCGCGAACGGCCGGCCGACATTGTCCGAGGTGACCTGTCCGAAGCGTTGGCCGCCGCGAAGGTTGAAACGGAAATTGACGTCGGGTTCGCCGCTGCGCGAGTCGAAGCCGGGCTGCGCGTCGACGAGATCCTCGCCAGAGACCATCACGCGCTTTTCCACAGGCAACGTGCCGCCCTGCTGCTGCGGCAGCGTTTCGACGTCGTCGGGCGGCTCCCCGGCGTCGGCGACGAGCTGGAAAGTGAGTTTGGCGGTGGCGCCAAGCAAATCCTTCAGCTTGCTCGTATCCTGCACGCCCGGCGCCTCGACGACGATGCGATCGACGCCCTGCTGCTGAACGTTGGTCTCCTTGGTGCCGGAGCCGTTGAGACGCCGGTTCAGCACTTCGATCGACTGGCTCACCGCGCGCCGAATCTTTTCGTTGATCGCCGTGTCGGTCAAGGCCACCCGAATGGCGCCGCCGCCCGTGTCGGAAACGTCGAGCGAATGGCCCGTCGCTCCCGAGAAGCCGCCGCCGACCGACGTGTTCAGCGATTGCAGCAATCCGAGCGCGCGTTGCCGCTCGGCGGGATCGGCGATGCGCACGACGACGCCGCGCGGCTGCATTGCGATCCCGCCGCTGATCGAAATTTTGCCTTCACGCAGCTTGCCGCGGACGTCGTCGCGCAGCGCCTCGACCTGCGCCTTGATCACCGAAGCGCTGTCGACCTCCATCAGCATGTGCGCGCCGCCCTGCAGATCGAGTCCGAGCACGATCGGACGCACCGGAATGAAAGACGGCAGATGACTTTCGAGCTCCGCCACTGTCCCGGGGCTCAGAAAGCTCGGAACGATCAGCAGCGCCGCGCAGGCGATGAGCGCCAGGATGGCGGCGACTTTCCAGGTGGCCAGACGGAGCATGGGTAATCAGATTCTCTGCGCGGCCGGAACGCGTCTCGCGATCCCGGGCCTCCTCACGAACTGGCGGCGTCTTTTTTGGCCGGCGGCCCCTTCGAGGCGGGGACGTCTTTCACGGGCTCGCCTTTCGAACGCACGTCCGTAATGCCCGAGCGCGCCAGACGTACGCGGACATTGGGCGCGATCTCGAGCTCGACCTCGTTCTCGTCGGTCGCCTTGGTGATCTTGCCGATCAGGCCTCCCGACGTCACCACGACGTCGCCGCGACGCGCGGACTGCACCATTTCCCGCGCCGCCTTGGCGCGCTGCTGCTGCGGCCGAAGGATCAGGAAATACATGATCGCGAAAATGACCACGAACGGCGCGAATTGGATCAGCATGTCGGACGATCCCAACGGGGACGCGCCGCTGACCTGGGCGAAGGCGTGCGTGATGAACAAGGAAGGAAGCTCCGGGGCGCGCCGAAAGGAGGGGTCGGCGAAGCGCGTCCTATATAGCGGTCGCCGCTCGGAAAGCAACGCTGACGGCGGAAGGTCGTCAGACGATCGGCCGATAAGGTCGTGATAGCGGAAAATTGTCGTGGGCGGCGCGATGGGTGAGCGGAAGGCCCGTGTGGGCCGAAGTCGGAGGCGCGGGCGTCTTTTCGCCCCTCCCCTCAACCACAGAAAGTCGAGATCGGTGGCAAGTTTTCTGATCTCGTGCTTTTATTGGTTGTGCGGGGGCGAGTGTATCGCGTCGCACAAAAAGGGGGAGCACAGAATGGACAAGTCTCTGGCTGAATTCATCGGGACGTTCGCATTGGTGTTTATCGGCTGCGGGGCGGCGGTGATCGGCGGCATGGGATCCGGCCCCACCGCCATCGACCTGCTCGGCATTTCAACCGCTTTTGGTTTGGCCATCGTCGCGATGGCCTATGGCATCGGCCCTATATCTGGTTGTCACGTCAATCCCGCCGTGAGCTTCGGCGTGTACGTCGCCGGCGCGATGAGCCTCGAGGACATGATCCGCTATTGGATCGCTCAGATCCTCGGCGCGATCGTCGGCGCGGCGGTTCTCTACATCATTCTCTCCGGGAAAGCCCAGGGCTGGAACGGCGGCCTCGGTCAGGACGGCTGGGGCGAGGGATATCTGGGCGGCTATAATACGCTCTCGGCCTTCGTCTTCGAGGTGGTCGCGACATTCCTGTTCCTCATCTGCATTCTCGGAGTGACCCAGCGAGGTACGCCTACCCACCTCGTCGGCTTCGCCGGGGTCGCGATCGGTCTTACCCTCATCGCGATTCATATCGTCGGCATCAATATCACCGGAGTTTCCGTCAATCCGGCGCGGTCGATCGGTCCGGCGCTGGTCGGCTGGGGCTCGAATCCGAAGGCGGTCGCGCAATTGTGGCTCTTCATCATCGCGCCGATGATCGGCGGCGGCGTCGCGGGACTGTTGTTCAGAACCGGCGCGCTAGCCGCGAGCAGCTACAGAGCCGTGGCGACGACCAAGAGATGAGATCCCCCCTCTCCCGCTCTTCGCGGGAGAGGGTCTTTGCGAACCGGCCAACTTCCGGGCGGCCCTTGCCAGCCGCGGCGGGGCGCGCCAAAAGCCCGCCATGTTGCACATCACCGCCCTCACCTACCGCATCGGCGAGCGTCTGCTGATCGATTCGGCGACCGCGGCGCTGCCGACGGGCGCGCGCGTCGGGCTGGTCGGGCGCAACGGCGCCGGCAAGACAACGCTGTTCCGGTTGATCCGCGGCGAGATCGAGCCGGAGGCCGGCTCCATCTCGATCCCGAAACTCTCGCGCATCGGCAGCGTCGAACAGGAAGCGCCCGGCGGATCGCAGACGCTCATCGACTTCGTGCTCGAGGCCGACGTCGAGCGCAACGCTCTGATGGCCGAGGCCGAGGCGGCGAGCGATCCGATGCGGATCGCCGAAATCCAGACGCGGCTGGCGGACATCGATGCGCACGCCGCGCCGGCGCGTGCGGCGCGCATTCTCTCCGGTCTCGGCTTCGACGAGGCGGCGCAGAACCGGACGCTCTCGGAATTCTCCGGCGGGTGGCGCATGCGAGTCGCGCTCGCCGCGGTGCTGTTCTCGGCGCCGGATCTGCTGTTGCTAGACGAGCCCACCAACTACCTCGATCTCGAGGGGGTGCTGTGGCTGGTCGACTATCTCAAGACGTATCCGGCGACGATCCTCGTCATCTCCCACGATCGCGATCTGCTCGACGACGTCGCCAACCATATCCTGCATCTGGACAAGGCCAAGCTCACGCTCTGGACCGGGGGTTATTCCAGCTTCGAGCGCCAGCGCGCGGAACTGATGACGCTGCAAGGCAAGGCGGTGAAGAAGCAGGAGGAGAAGCGCAAGCATCTGCAGGCCTTCGTCGACCGCTTCCGCGCGAGCGCGACCAAGGCCCGTCAGGCCCAGTCGCGCATCAAGATGCTCGCGAGGCTCGCGCCGATCTCCGTCGTCGTCGACGATAGCGTGCTGCCGTTCCAATGGCCCGCGATCGCGCGCAAACTCAGTCCGCCGATCGTCGCGATGGAGAAGGTCAGCGTCGGCTATGGCGATCGAACCGTGCTCTCGAAGCTCGACCTGACGCTTTCGAACGACGATCGCATCGGCCTGATTGGCGCCAACGGCAACGGCAAGTCGACCTTCGCCAAACTGGTCGGCGGGCGCATGCCGCCGATGGGCGGCAAGATGATCCGCGCCAACAAGCTCGACGTAGGCTTCTTCGCCCAGCACCAGGTCGACGATCTCGACGCGTCGGGGACGCCCTATACTCATGTCGCGGAGCGCATGCCCGGCGAGGCGACGGCGAAAATTCGCGCCCGCGTCGCGCGGATCGGGTTTTCCGGCGGCCGCGCGGACACGTCGATCGGCCAGCTGTCCGGCGGCGAGAAGGCGCGGCTGTTGATGGGTCTGGCGACCTTCGAGGGGCCGCAATTGCTGATCCTCGACGAGCCGACCAACCATCTCGACATCGACAGCCGCGGCGAATTGATCGATGCGATCAACGAATACGAAGGCGCCTGTATTCTGATCTCGCACGATCGCCGGCTGCTCGAGGCCTGCGTCGACCGGCTTTGGCTCGTCGCCGACGGCACGGTGCGCAGCTTCGACGGCGATCTGGCGGATTATACGCGTCTGGTGCTCGGCCAGGGCGCCCCTGCCCCGCGCACGGGCAAGTCGGCCCCGCCGCCTCCGGAAAAGCGCGAACCCGTCAAGCCTCGCCGCGATATCGCGCCCTTGCGCAAGGAGATCGTCGCCGTCGAGCAGAAGATGCACAAGTTCCAGGATCTGCTCCGGCGCATCGACCAGGCGCTGGCGAGTTCCAGTCCGACTGCGGGCGCCACGCCGCAAGTGGTCGGCCTCGCCGCCAAACGCACGGAGCTGGAGCGCGCGCTGTTGCAGACGGAGGAGGAGTGGCTGGAGCTTTCGGCGCGGGCGGAGGCGATGAACTGACCCGCTCTAACGTTTTGAGCGATCGTAACGCGCTGATCCGAGGCGACGCCCAAAAAACAATTGAATCAGGCCTGCCGCCCGTCGTGCCCGGCCTCCAGCCGGGCACTGCCGCCGGGATGACCAGTACGAAATACAGACTTGGCCGACCGAGGCGATCCGTCCATATCTGCAGCGACGCCAGCGATCTGCGGCATCATTGCTTTGAAATTCGGGGCGCCTCGACCTGACGGCGCCGACATCCACTAGGGAAGCCGATCTAATCAGTTGCCCTGACTAAAATCCGACAATTCTAATATTGGATGTCTGACCCCGCATTCTTAGCTTACGAGGGCACAAACGAGAAGCGCACCAATGTTTGACCGCCCATCCGAGCCATTACGCATGAGCAGCCGCGTCCAATCGCCATCGGCGCCCGGCCATTTTGTTCGCGAGGCCCAGGTCGACGCTTTTTTCGACGCGTGCACTTCCAGCGTGCAATATGTTGTCTCTGATCCGAGCGCCGGACGTTGCGCGATTGTTTATCCGGTGCTCGACTATGACGAAAAGTCTGGAGC
>DASXYQ010000270.1:0-14797 GCA_036502445.1 Roseiarcus sp.
AGGCGCTGTGAACGGTCTCTTGATTACAAGAATGGGCGTCCCCGCCTTCCTCGTGACTCTCGGCATGATGGGAATCGTAAAGGGGCTCGCCATGTGGATTACCAACACCATAGCGATCCCGGTCATGGTCGACAATTACAACATAATTTTCGGACTCGGCGCCTTGTTCGGGCTCCCTATTCTTCTCTTGTGGACCGTGGCGACGCTTGTGGTCGGCCTTTTCGTCATGCAAATGACCGGCTTCGGCAAGAAAGTGTTGGCTGTCGGAGGGAACGAGGTCGCGGCGCGCTACAGCGGGATCAATGTGAAGAACGTCAAGGTCATCGCGATGATCATGTCAGGCTCCTCCGCCGCCTTCGCAGGCATACTTTACGCCGGGAGGATGCAAGCCGGACGCTTCACTTTCGGAGAAGGGGACGAGTTGACCGTCATCGCCGCGGTCATCCTCGGCGGAACGGGCCTGTTCGGAGGAACCGCGAACGTGTTCGGCGCTGTAGTCGGCTCCCTGTTGATCGGGATGATCAACAACGGATTGATCATCGAAGGTTTGACCGTCAGCCAGCAGATGATGGTTCGCGGCGCCATCGTAATTCTTGCGACCGCGCTCGGCACGAGAGGGCGCTTCTTCGGGAGGGCATCGGAATGAACGGCAGGGTACATGACGAATGCGTGAGGCCTATGCGTCGAGCCTCCTATCGGCGTGCGGTCGATCAAGAATTTATTCTACATAAGGTAATCGTGAGGCGCGCCATTGCGGCGCGCCAGCACTTCAAGTTCGCGGGCCTTGTGGCGCACGCGCCGCTGACTCGGCGGCTTGCCTCAAAAAAAGACCAATCTCGCGGAGCGCGCCAGCGATCTCCGCTACAGCTACGACCATCGCTTCTTCCTTGGTCATTACTGCAGGGTTCTCGCCGGTAGTCGTCCACGACAGGAAATCTTCACCTTCCTCTAGTCGAAAAGATACGGGCATATTGTCCAACCTCTCTCTCGCCGCTCAGGCGGCGGCGGGGCGGCAACCTTACCACGCCCGGACGGGCCTGGACGTTCGGCAGACGATCGCCCCCCGCGCCGTCGAGGAATTGAACGCGGAACTTCATCTGTCCGTGTGTCCGCGGGCCAGCGCCGCCGCCGCGCCGACGGGTGGGGGCCGCTGCATGACGACCAGGCCCGATCAGCGCTCGAGCGCAATATCCTGGGCTACAGGCCACCGAAGCCAGTCGGGTCAAGCGCTCTGCTTGACCGCGGCGCTCGGGGTTGCGTCCTCCAGCCGCGCGGCGGCGCGGCGGGCGGTGGCCCAGCGGCGGTAGCGCACCAATTGCTGATCCGCCAGCACGCCGACCAAAATCACGCCGCCCATCACGGCGAAATTCAGTGAACTCGGGATGCCCAGCAGGTTCACGAGGTTCTGCAGCAGTTGCAACAGGATGGCGCCGAGCACGATGCCCAGCACCGAGCCTTCGCCGCCACGCAACGAACAGCCCCCCAACACCGCTGCCGCAATGCCGTAGAGTTCGTAGAAATTCCCGTGCACCGAAGGCGTGACGCCGTTCACGTACATCGTCATGAATACGGACGCGAGGCCCGTGAGTGCGCCGCAAATGATGTAGGCTGCCGCAATGACGCGGCGCGTATTGATGCCGGAGTAGCGCGCCGCCTCTTCGTTCTTGCCGACGGCAAACAGATAACGGCCAAAAACCGTGCGATGCAGCACGATGCCCATTACGATCGCGACCAGCGCGAAGGCAATGAACGTGTGCGGGACAACGCCGAAAGACTTCCCCTTGGTCAGCCAGTCGAGCCAAGGGTAGGTCTCACCGAAGGCAAATCCAGCATTGCCGTCGCCAGTGATGTAGCGCGCAACGCCGCGATAGATCAGCAAGCCGCACAAAGTGACGACGAAGGGCTGCATCCGCATGCGCGTGACGAGGAAGCCGTGGATCGAGCCGAGGATCATCCCGCCGGCGACCATCAGCAGCACCGCAATCGCCCAGTGGACCTGATAGGTCACCAGGAGATCGATGAAGAGCACGCCCAGCAGCGCGAACTCCGAACCGACCGACAAGTCGATGCCGCCGGTAATGATGACGAAGCCCTCACCGATCGAAAATAGGCCGAACAGGCCGACCTGATTGGCCGTGTTGGAAAGGTTGATCTGCGACAGGAAGCGCGGATTGAGGAACGCGACCACGGCGGCGACGACCAGGATGAGAATGAAGAGGCCGAGGTCCTTCTTGAGCATTGCCTGTCGCCAATCTCAGTTGATTGTGCTGCCGACCGCGAGCTTCAACACATTGTGCTCGCTGAAGTCGGCGCGATCGAGGAAGCCGCTGATCCGGCCCTCGCGCATGACGGCGATCCGATCGCTGACGCCGATCACTTCTTCCATATCGCTCGATATCATCAGGATGGCGACCCCGGCATCGGCGAGCTCGCGCATGATTTCGTAGATCTCGCTCTTCGAGCCGACGTCGACGCCACGCGTCGGCTCATCGAAAATAATGACACGAGGACGCATCGAAAGCCACTTCGCCAGCACGACCTTTTGCTGATTGCCGCCCGAGAGCGTGCTCACCTGATCACCGACGTCGGGAACCTTGATGCGCAGCCGCCGACGCTGCCGCTCGGCATTTGCCGTCTCGGCGCTCTCCTGCACGAGCGTGGCGCGCGCGTAAGATGCGAGATCCGGCAGCGAAATATTCTCCGTGATCGAGACGTCGAGCAGCAGGCCCGAGCGCTTGCGGTCCTCCGGGATCAGATAGATTCCGCGGTTGATCGCATCGCGCGGCGACCCGACGACGATCGGCTGGCCTTCGAGGCGAATGGCGCCGGCGCGAGGAGGGTCGATGCCGAAGACGGCGCGGGCGAGTTCCGTCCGCCCGGAGCCGATGAGGCCCGCAAGGCCGAGAATCTCACCTTTGCGCACGCTCAAGCTGACGGGGTGTTCTGGATAGGTCGATGTACGCATCGCCTCGATATCGAGCATGGTCGAGCCGGGTGGCGCGGCCGGCGGCACGTACAGCGATTTGAGGTCGCGGCCGATCATCAGACGGATCATGGCATCATGCTCGATATGCCGGCGGTCGAGCGCGCCGACCGTGCAGCCGTCGCGCAGCACCACGACGCGATCGGCGCATTGCTCGATCTCGTTCAGCCGATGCGAAATGAAGATGACGCTGACGCCGGTAGTCTTGAGCGCGGCGACGACCTCGAGCAAGCGGCTCGTCTCGGTGAGCGTCAGGCTCGACGTCGGCTCGTCCATGATGACGAGCCTCGCGTCGACGGACAGCGCCTTGGCGATCTCGAGCAGCTGTTGCTGGGCGATCGACAATTCGGAAACGGGCGTATCCGGCCGGAAGTCGACGTTGAGGCGGTCGAGCAGCGGCTGGACACGGCCGTACATCGCCTTGCGGTCGACGAGCTTCAGCGGCCCGCCCCAGTGCGGCTCGCGGCCGATGAAGACATTGGCCGCCACGTCGAGATTGTCGAAAAGATTGAGTTCCTGGTGGACGAAGGCAATGCCGGCGGCCGTCGCCTCATTGACTGTGAGCGAGGCGCTCTCGGCGCCGTCGATGCGGATCATGCCCTTGGTCGGCGCAACGACGCCGCCGAGCACGCGCATCAAAGTCGATTTGCCTGCGCCGTTCTCGCCGATGAGCCCGATCACTTCACCCGGCGCGACGAAAAGACTGACGTCCCTCAGCGCCACCACGCCCGGATAGGTCTTGGAGATCGAAACGAGCTCGAGAAAGGGGGCGGCGCCGGGCAAGGTGATCGATCTCATAGATACTTCGCAGAGATGACCGGGATCGCCCGTTTTCGGCGATCCCGGTCCGATCGCTCGAGCTTACTTCGCGCCCGTGCGCTGCTTCAACTCGGCCCAGAAGCTGTCGACATTGGTCTTGTCGATGATCTTGGTCGGAATGATGATGATCGGATCGGCGGGGACGACCGACTTGTCGCCACCGACATATTTGGCCATCAGCTTCATGCCTTGATAGCCCCACTCATAGGGCTGCTGCACGACGGTGCCGATGATCGAGCCTTCCTTGACGCCGCCGAGCGTGACCGGATCTTCGTCGAACCCGACGATCTTGATCTTGCCGAGCTGGCCGGCTTCCTTCACCGCCTCGTAGATGCGCGGCGTGTTGTAGGAGTAGAAGCCGATGAAGCAGGTGACTTCCGGATGGGCCGTCATCGCGTCTTCGACGTTGTGTTTGGCGCGGGCCTGGTCGACGTCGTCAGCGCGAACATCGACGAGCTGGACCTTCGAGCCCTTGATTGTCTCGCGCACGCCTTCGATGCGCTCACGCGCATTGTCGGCGGCCGGCAGACCGACGAAGCCCATGCACTTGCCGCCGTCGGGCAGCGCCTTGAGGGCGAGCTCACCCGCCTGCTTGCCGGCATCCGTGTTGCTCGAACCGATGTAGGCGATGCGCTTGGTCTTCGGCGCGTCGCTGTCGGTGGTGAACAGCGGGATTTGGCTGGCGACATTGTTGAGGGCTTCCGTCTCGGTCTTTGGGTCGACGGCGCTGACCATGATGGCGGCGACGCCCGAGGCGACCAGGTCGTCCATCAAGCGCTGCTGGGCCGCCGTGGTCGCCTGCTCGGGATATTTGAGCGTGAGATTGTAGTCGGGCAGCTCGCCCTGCGCCTTCTTGATGCCGGCTTCGGCATTCTTCCAGAAGTCGGAGGCGCCGTTCACGACGAAGGCCAAAGTCTTCTTGCCGGCAGCTTGCGCGCCTGCCGCAAACGTCATCGCAAGGCCGAGGGCGACACCGGCCAATAGCATCTTCTTCATGTAATCCTCCCATTCCCGTACGCGCTGGATCATCAATCCCGACGGTGCTGCGCTTACGCCGCCGTTCGAGAACTCCCGCGCCTAGCCGAACTGCCCGACCACTTGCGCGGAAAAGTCATACTTGTCGATCCGACATAAGCGGATCTTCGCGCCGCGGTCAACGACCGCGATGCCGCAACAAAAGACGCAGACGTCCGCGGTGGCGAACCACAGCGTATCACTTGCACGGCCAAAAGCAGCTCATCCCCGGCGCCCTCGTCGGCGCCGTCGCGCGGACGCTCGCGTGCGACTGCAGAGGTCAGGCGTCGCGCAAGGCAGGTCCCGGGGCGCTTCGCGAAGCCCGCGCTACTCGCGAGACCGATTTCGGGTGCTTTCAGCTCTACGGAGGAGATAGGTGTCCATGATCCAGCCTTTCTCTTTCCGCGCCTGGCTCCTGATTCTCACTATTTCGCCCATCACTTCAGAGAGCTTGCCTGACACCAGTATTTCGTCCGCCGTACCGAGGTAGGCGCCCCAATGAATGTCGAGATCTTCCGACTCCAATCGCTTGAATGCCTGATCGCCATCGAGCATGACGACGACGCTGTCGAGATTGTCAGGGAACCCTTCGGCGATCCTGCGACCGGTGGTGATCAAGACCGGCTCGCCGATGCTGTTCAGGGCGATGCGATGTTGCGCCGCCAGCGCTTGCACGGCGGTGATGCCGGGGATCACTTCGAATTCGAGCGCGAAGCCTTTGGAGATGATCTTCTTTATGATCCGCAGGGTGCTGTCATAGAGCGTCGGGTCTCCCCAGACGAGGAAAGCGCCGCATTCTCCGTCGGCCATTTGCTCCATGAAGAGCTCGGTGTAGTTCGCCTCTAGCCTGGCGTGCCACTCATCGACGCTGCATCGGTAGTCATCGCCTGCTTCGCTTCGCCGCGGCGTGTCGAACGTAACCGTCCTGTATCGGAGGTCGCGAATGAAGCGCTGGCAGATCTCCTCCCTGAGTCGACGCAGGGCGGCCTTCTCTGCACCTTTGTCAGGGACAAAGAAGACATCGACCCGATTGAGAGCGTCGACCGCTTGGATGGTCACATAGTCAGGATTTCCGGCGCCGATGCCGATGAGGAGGATTTTGCGCATTCATCCCTCGCGATACGGGTTGCAGAAGCCGGTGTGGCCCATCGGTAGTTTCATCACGACTAAGAAACTCTGACTCGCTACGGCGCGTCAGCCCGCCTTCCGTGGCAAAGAGATGCGGGCTTCGTTTCCCCAGCTACCTCGGCGGGAGCATCTCGCGCCGGCCCGGGACGTTCATAGGCTGCGCGGCGCTCGGCCGCGGGCACATTAGCCGCTGACCCCCGGTTCGGCCGGACATCGCGGATCGAGAAGGTCGTCGATGCCGACAGCCCACCACGAATGCGGCGCGCCGGCGTAGGAGGCGAGGATTAGAAACCCGTCCTCACCCGCGACGCGAACGCCGGCGACCATGATCGTCAAGTTCGCTCGGTCCCTGACCTTGTCGGCGAGCGCCTCCGCGGCCAGCCGGAAGGGCTCGACGTCCGTCAGATCGGCGCCACGGACGCGCGTCCCCCAGAATATCAAGTGGGGGGCGACGGCAGGGAGTTGCTCCCACTCCCCGATCGGGACCTCTGGCGCGGCCGCTGCGAGCGCGCTTTTCACGGCCGGAAGAAGGCAGCCCACGTGGATGTGAAGCTGATCCTGGTTTCGTAAGACGGCAGGATTGACGACGAGCCCGACTTCGTCCCAATCCGGCCCACGCCCGCCGGGACCTTTGAGAAGGGACCGCGCGCGCCATGCGGCTCCGAAGTAGTTCGGCGCATTCGGCGACTGCAGAAGCGGGTCTTCGACGCCAACGACCTTTCGCGTCGGGGCGAGAATCATGTCATGCAACAGCGGCGGGCGCAGCACGACCTCACCGCGCTCGTCGCCCGCGGAAAGATCGACTAGAAGGCACGGAAAGGGAGCGCCGGTCAGCTTGTAATCGACGACGCAGGTTCGAACCACCTGCCATAGCGCCAACCGTTCGAGGCCGACCGCAAGGGTCGCGAATGCCGTCATGGCCGCCAAGCCGGCGGCAACCAGCAGGATCCGCGCCCCCGACCTGTTGCATGTCACAAGATTGCACTCCTCGTGCGGTACGCCGAGTCTCGAAGTCGGCGCCTCACTCCCGGCCTATGAAATCCGGTCTCCGCGATCTCGCGCGTTCGGGACTAGACCTCTGACCTATTGTCAATGAAGTACTTTCGTAAAATTCCACGAGCCGGGACCAAGTCGTGTAAAACTGTATCTGAAAGTACCCTTATTGCAATTCAACCACAAATTGTTCGTGGACGTCCGATCAGCGTCAATTATCGTTTCCGCCGATGCGATCGTGTCGCAGCGGTAACTATGTGCTCGCGCGACCCCCAGCATCGCGGCGACCAGCGGGCCAGCATTGTTGAACGCATCGGGAAAGATGGCGCGATCTTCCACCGGCAGCCCCAGCGCGCGCAGGGATCGAGCGACCGCGTCGGGTGGCAGGCGGTACTCCGGTTGCTCGAAAACCTTCGGAGCGTGGTCCGCGCCGGCATCCAATTCACGTTGGGCCTTCTCGAGAAGGCTCGGTTCGTGAAACCAAAATTGAATCGCTATGAGTGCGACCACCACGACCGCGCCAAGGCCCAGTCCGACAACCTGTCTCAACGGCATAGGCAAATACTCCACCGACGGAGCGGGATCATTTCTTTGCTGCTCTCTCAGATCGGCCGCAAGAGCTGGCTTGGCGCCGATAGCGGCGGCCCATCAGCCGGATCGCTCTCGAGTCGAGAAGACCCCTCGAGGCCGCGTCGCAGATCCGCGCCGCCCGCGCCCGGGGACCTTGTCACGTCGAAAGGCGCGCATCGCGGTGGAACGGCGGCGAGGGCAGCGGCATGGTTTTCGGGCGTGGCTGGTTTCGGATCGGCGGGTGCGCACATGCCGCGGAGGATAACCCAGGCACGGGAACGAAGGAAGAACTCCGAGGGCAAGAAAAGGCCCCGCGCGAGGAACTCGAACGCGGGGCCAGTGGCGCGCGGAGGTTGGGAGGGTAACCTCCGCCGGTTCATGGGACTTACAGCGACTTCGGCCGGTCCGATGTGGCGCAAGTCACATTCCAAGGCCCAGTCTCCACGCCGTCCGAGAGACCAACGCTGCGGCGAAAGCCATTGCGGCGGCTTCGGCGGAGCGGCGATATCGTCGCGCGAGTTGCGGACCGGGCCCCGATCCGGCATCATCTTTCGACCCACCTGGACGACCCCATGCTCCTCGCAAAGCCGACCGCTCTCGTCATCGCACTATCGTCGGTGATGCTGTTTCCCCGCGCGGCGACGGCGCTGTCGCAAGACATCGGCGGGATTTCCTGCGACGTGATCGCCGATTACGGGGCCACCAGCCCCCCCTATTTCGAGGTGTTGCAGGCGTACGTGGAGGGCTGGCTGGCCGGCGAAAAGAACGTCTCCAAGCTCGGGAGAGAGGATCCCGACGCGGCGACGCTGCTGTCGGCGATCATCGAATACTGCAAAGTCAGCCGGGACGCGACCTTTGCGACGGCGGTCGCGGCGGTGGCGAAATAAAAAGCGAAAATTTCCACGGTGACCCTGTCGGAATGCGGTACCGCCGGTGGCTCCGACAACCCGCTCACTCAAGGCGGACCTCGGCCGGCTTGTTCTCTGAAGGCGCCGCCTGGATGCCCGGCTCGAGGCCGGGCATGACGGGCGCGGCTTGGGCTCGTATCCGCGCAGGCGACTCTCGACTTCGGGCCGCCCCGCCTCCCCTCACTCCGGCCGCACGATTCCCTTCTTCAAGATGATGTTGCCGTACAGCCGCCGCTCCCCCGTAGCCACGAGGGCGAAGCACTCACGCGCCCGCGCATAGAACGCGAATCGCTCGAGCGAGGCGAGTTTGAATCGCGGCCCCTCGCGTTTGGCGACGATCGAGCGGAACTCGTCGAAGATCGGCTGCTCCCCCTCGGACGGCCCCACCACCTCCATGCGCCAGCAGGCGTCCGGAACGAACTCGTCGAGCGGCATCACGCTGAGCACCGCATCGAGCGCGCGGGTCGCCTCGATTCCATCGAGCCGCACCACCTGCGGCCCCGCGGATTCGGCGGGATAATTGGCGTCGACGATCACTATCTCGTCGCCGTGCCCCATCGCGCGCAAAACCTGGAGCAGATCGGGCGTCAGCAGCGGGTCGAGATTCTTCAGCATGGCAGGGCTCTTTTGTTCAGCGAGGAGTCGGTGCATCGGCGCGCAGCAGACGTTCCGCCTTGAGCTCGCGCCATAACGCCGCCGGAATCTTGACCCCGAGAATTTCCGCGTTGCGCTTGACTTCCGCGGGTTTCTGGCCGCCCGGAATCACGCTGACGATCGCGGGATGGCTGAGCGGGAAGCGGAGCGCCGCCTCCGCGAGTTTGACCCCGTGCCTCTTGCAGACGGCCTCGATGCGTCGCACGCGATCGAGAATATCCTTCGGCGCAGGATCGTAGTTGTAACGCGCGCCGGGCTTGGGTCCCGTCGCGAGTATCCCTGAATTGTAGGGGCCGCCGATCACGATGCTGATTTTTTTCTCGACGCAGAGAGGAAGAAAGCTCGTCAGGGCTTCCTGCTCCAACAGAGTGTAGCGGCCTGCGAGCAGGAACACGTCGAAATCCCCCGACCGGGCGAGCGTCTCGGCGACTTCCCATTCGTTGATCCCCGCGCCGAACGCCTTGATGACGCCGCCGTCGCGCAGCTTCACCAGCGCCTTGTAGCCGCCTTCCATGAACTCACGGATTCGCTGGTCCGAAGCCGCCTTGCTGCCGTGCGTAAAGACGTCGACGTCGTGCGCATAGACGATGTCGACGTAATCGAGCCCGAGCCGTTCGAGCGAGAATTCCAGCGAACGCATCACGCCGTCATAGGAGTAATCGAACACCTCGCGACGCGACGGCGTCTCGAAAAAAGCCTCAGGGCGCGTTTTCTCCGCCGGCGGACACAATTGCAGCAGACGGCCGATTTTCGTGGAGACGAAATAGGAATCGCGCGGCTTTGCGCGCAGAAATCCGTTCAGCCGAGTCTCGGAAAGGCCGAGGCCATAGAGCGGGGCCGTGTCGTAATAGCGAATGCCCTCGGTCCAGGCCGCATCGAGCGTCGCGCGCGCATCTCTTTCCGTCAAGGGACGGTAGAGATTGCCGAGCGGCGCGGCGCCGAAGCCGAGTTCGGTGAGACCAAGTTCCGCTCCCGATCGCGAAACAAATTTGCGTTTTCGAATAGCCCGCGTCTGCGCGCCCTGCGCCATAGGTTGCCTCCCCGCTTCCTCGCGGCGTCGTGCGCCCAATTCGCCGACGCCTCCCAATCACCCAGTGACCTAAGACCGTCGCGCAAGCGCCGTCAATGCGCCACAGCATCATCTCGTTCGACGCGCCTTCAAACGCGGCATCGCGCGATCAGTGAATTGCTGGGGACGCGCGGAGCTCGAGCTCAACCAGAAACAATCGTAACCGTTCGAGCGCGGGATGGTCCGGAACACCGAGCAAGAGATCATTTCTCAAGCGCTCCAATCCCGCGCGCGCGGCGTCGAGATGCTCCGGCGCCCGCTGCAACACCGTCAGTGTATAAGCGATCGCCTGTTCAACGATATGTTCAATCCGGTCCACTCGGAGTAACCCACGCCGGGAGCATCCGTTCCCGGAACCTGTAGGGCAATTACGGCGCCGATCACGTAAACCTTACGTGAACCGCCGAGATGGCTCATTTCGCGGCAGCGCTAGATCGTTTACCTAGGACCTTCGTCGAGTCGATGTGCCGATCTCGGACAGCCCCGGGCTCAGGCCGCGCCGCGCTGCGTATAGCCGAGCCGCTGGTTGAGCTGCTCGAGCAGGCGCATCGCCGTCTCCACTATCACCGCGCCGGGCGGGAAGATCGCATCGACGCCTGCGTCCCGCAGCGGCTTGAAATCCTGTTCGGGAATGACGCCGCCGATCACGACCATCGCCTCCCCGAGGCCGACTGCGCGCAGCGCCGTCTTCAACGCGGGCGCCAGCGCGAGATGACCGGCCGCGAGCGAGGAAATGCCGACGATGTGCACTTTTCGGCTCGCCGCCAGCGCCGCGACCTCTTCGGGCGTCGCGAAGAGCGGACCGATTTCGACGTCGAAACCGAGATCGGCGAAGGCGGAGGCGATGATTTTCTGGCCGCGATCATGGCCGTCCTGCCCCATCTTGGCAACGAGTATGCGTGGCGGACGTCCCTCGTTCTCCGCGAAGGCGCGCGTCATAGCGATGACGCGCAGGTTGGCGTCGGCGGTCGGACCCGAGGCGGCGAGATAGACGCCGGAAATCGTCTTCGCCTCGGCGACGTGCCGGCCGAACGCTTTCTCCATCGCGAGCGAAATTTCGCCGACGGTCGCCTTGGCGCGCGCCGCCGCGACGGATAGCTCCAAGAGATTGGCCCGTCCCCTCGCGCCGTTGGTCAGCGCCTCGAGGGCGGCGCGAGTCGAAGCCTGGTCGCGTTCGGCGCGCAGGCGCCGGAGTTTCTCGATCTGCTGCGCACGCACGCTGGCGGCGTCGACCTTGAGCACGTTGAGCGCTCGCTCGACATCGGGGGGAAAGGCGTTGACACCGATCACGGTCTGCTCGCCCGAATCGATGCGCGCTTGCGTGCGCGCGGCCGCCTCCTCGATGCGCCGCTTCGGCAGACCCATTTCTATCGCCTTGGCCATCCCGCCGAGCGACTCGATTTCCGCGATATGTTCGCACGCCCGGGCCGCGAGGTCCGCGGTCAGACGCTCGACGTAATAGGAGCCGCCCCAGGGATCGATCACCCGCGTCGTGCCGCTCTCCTCGATCAGGAACAGCTGGGTGTTGCGGGCGATGCGCGCGGAGAAGGGCGTCGGCAACGCGAGCGCCTCGTCGAGAGCGTTGGTGTGCAGCGATTGGGTATGGCCTTGCGTCGCCGCCATCGCCTCTAGCTGCGTACGCACGATATTGTTGAACGGATCCTGCGCGGTGAGCGACCAACCTGAAGTCTGGCAATGGGCGCGTAGCGCGAGCGACTTGTCGGACTTCGGCTGGAACGCCTTCACCAGCCCGGCCCACAACATGCGCGCCGCGCGCAGTTTGGCGACCTCCATGAAGAAATTCATTCCGATCGCCCAAAAGAACGAGAGCCGCGGCGCGATTTGGTCGACGGTCATGCCGGCGGCGATTCCGGCCCTGACGTATTCGACGCCGTCGGCGAGCGTATAGGCGAGTTCGAGGTCCTGCGTCGCGCCGGCCTCCTGCATGTGATAGCCGGAAATCGAAATCGAGTTGAACTTCGGCATGTGTTTGGCGGTGAACGCGAAGATGTCGGCGACGATCCGCATCGAAGCCGCCGGCGGATAGATGTAGGTGTTGCGAACCATGAACTCTTTCAGGATGTCGTTCTGGATCGTGCCCGACAGCGCCGCCATCGGAACGCCCTGTTCTTCCGCGGCGACGATGAACAGCGCCAACACCGGCAGGACCGCGCCGTTCATCGTCATCGAAACGCTCATGGAATCGAGCGGAATGCCTGCGAACAGGGTGCGCATGTCGTAGATAGAATCGATCGCCACCCCGGCCATGCCGACGTCGCCGGCCACGCGCGGATGATCGGAATCATAGCCGCGATGGGTGGCCAGATCGAACGCGACGGAAAGCCCCTTCTGTCCGCCGGCCAGATTGGCGCGATAGAACGCGTTGGATACCTCGGCGGTGGAGAACCCCGCATATTGCCGCAACGTCCAGGGTTGGTTGACATACATCGTCGGATAGGGGCCGCGCAAATAAGGCGGGAGTCCCGGCCAGCCATCGAGAAAGTCGAGGCCCCTGAGATCGTCCGGGCCATAGATCGACTTCACGGCGATCCCTTCGGGGGTCGGCCAGACCTCCGCGCCCGCCGTGGCGGGCGCGGAGGCGACAGAAAACGGTAGCGAAGCGAAGTTCGGTATCGCGCTCATCGATCGGCCTTTGCAGGCGCCGCCAGGCGCCGAATTCCGTTTGCGTCAGACTGCGCCTCCGAGAACGCGAAGCAAAGCGGAATTCGCTTCGATCGCGTCGCATCCGGCGAAGATGAACCCGTCGATCCCGGCCGCCCGCCACGCTGCCTCCCGGTCGCCCGGCTTGCCCGCGAGCCAGACCTGCTCCGCGCCCGCGCGCTTCAGCGCCCGCGCGAAGCTTTCCGCATGCGCCTCGTACGCCGCGTCGGCGCCGCACAGGCACGCGAGCCTCGACCCGCTGGCGGCGAAGCGGGCGGCGGATTGTTCAGCGCTCGCGGCGCCCGAATCCGCCGACGTCGCGAGGCCGCCCGCCTCGAACAAGTCCCGCGCGAAGCCGACACGGCGCGCGGGCGCGGATCCGATCGTCGCCACGAAAACGCTCGGCCGCGCGCCGGTCCGCGCGAGCGCGTCCGCCGCGTCGCGCAGCCGCTCGAACGCTTCCGAGATGCGCATCGGCGTGAGCGGCGGGGCGACGACTTCGCCGGCGAACTCGAACGCCGGCGGCGTCGCCGGCAGCACGTCGGCTGCGACTTCCGAGAGGTCCGGATGGGCGCTGACGCCGGTGATCGGCGTCTTCAACTGCGCGGCGTCGCGCGCGAGCGCCGCCCTCGCATGCCTGACCTTCGCTTGGAACGCGCCCGCACACAGGGCGCTCGGCAAGCCGCCCCCGGCCTCGATCTCCTGCAACAAAGCCCACGCCGCTTCGCACAAACCCACCGTCAGCGCCTCGAACGCTCCGGCCCCCGCGGCGGGATCGGCAACGAAGCCCAGATGCGACTCGCGCAGCTGGATAGATTGCGTATTGCGAGCGAGCCTCCGCGCGAGCGAATCGGGCAAGCCGATCGCCTGCGTGAACGGCAGAATGCCGATGCTGTCGGCGCCGCCCAGACCGGCGGCGAAAGCGGCTATCGCGGCGCGCATCACGTTCACGTAAGGGTCGCGCGCGGTCATCATGCGCCAGGCGCTCTCGGCGTGCACGCGCGCGGACGCCGGCGCGAGGCCGCAAGCCTCGCCGATCCGCGCCCATAGCAGACGGAGCGCCCTAAACTTGGACAGCGTGAAGAATTCGTCGGCGTCCGCCGCCATGCGGAACTCGATCCCCGCGCGAGCCTCCTCGAGCGAAAATCCGCCTTGCTCGAGCGCCCGCAGATAGCTCACGCCCGAGGCGAGCGCGAAGGCGAGCTCCTGCGCGGGCGTGCCGCCTGCCGCGTGCGCCTGCCGACCGTCGGCGGCGAGGAAAGGTCCGCGAAACCCCTCGCCTTTCAACGCTGCGACGACCACGGCGAGCGCTCCCGCCTCCTCGTCCCACCGCGCCCCGCGTCCGCTGCGGGCCAAGCCGCCGATCGGATCGAGGCCAAAGCCGAGACGGACGCTCTCCAGGCTCGCGCCCGACCGCGCGACGAGCCCGGCAAAGCCTCTCGCCTGCGCCTCGGCCTGCGGTCCGAGATCGAGTTCGAAGCTCGCGCCTTCATCGAAACGGATGCCGTCGAACGCGCGATGCAGCGCGGCGGAATCCCATTTGCCCAAGCCATAGCCGTACGCTCCGGCGGCGCCGGCGAAGACGACCTGCAGCCCGTCCGCGCCGTTGGCGAGATCCTCGAGCGCCTGCGCGTTCGCGTCCCCGGGCTCGGGATGATCCACGCGCGCCAGCACCGCCCAGGGTCCCGCCGAGCCGCGCGTTGCGCGAGCGCCCTGCGCCGCCCGTACAGCGGCTCGAGAGCGATCCCGTCCGAAGTCTTGGAGACGAGCCCGTCCAATGAGCCGCCCTTCAGCGAAGCCTCCACCGCCGCGCGCCAATCGGCCTCGGAAAAGATCGGGAACGCGCCCGCAAATCCTTCCAACCCGTCCTCCGAACTCAACTGAACTGCGAGAGACCCGGGATCGCCGCCGAAATTTCGCCCACGACATCGTCGCCGGCGGCGTTGCGAGCATAGGCGAACACTTCTTTGCCGATGACCTGAATCTGATCCATGCCGA
>DASXYQ010000271.1:0-9749 GCA_036502445.1 Roseiarcus sp.
CGGGTCGGCTGCCGGTGGGCACCTACTACGCGACCTCGCCGCTCTACTGCGAGTTCGTGAACGTGATCTTCTGTGGCAATCCGCACCCGCTGCCGGTCTACCCCGGCGAGCCGGATTGGCCGGCTGCGACCTGGGGCGGCAATGCGCGCGTGTACGTCCTTCCGACCGTCTACGTGATGGGAGGATTGTTTCAAGTGAATCCGAACTTTGGCGGCAATTCGGGCTGGTTTTGGTTCGAGCACGGCACCACGGGCCTCAGCGTGCCCCTCGAGGTTGGCTGGACGCCGAGCTTCGGATCGGACCACTTGCTCGGCCACTACAAGGTCGGCTTCGACGAGGACACCTCGTCTTATCCCGACCTGTTCGTCAGCACCAACGGCCTGCCGATCGCGTTGAGCGGGCTGCCGGGCCAGCCGCACAACGGGCGGCGCATGTATTACGCGCTGTGGGATCAGATGATCGTGCGAACCGGCAAAGGCGACACGGACGGGCTGATCGCCTTCGGCGGCATCGTGCACGCGGATGCCGACGTCTCACCATTGGAGAACCAGGTGTTCGGCGGCCTGTCATCGACCGCGAGCTTCATCGGCCGTCCGCAGGACAAGCTTGGCGTCGCGGCGAGTTGGTTTCAAGTGAGTAGGGGGCTGACATCAACCCAGGAGCTCGAGGAGGCGCTCAACGAGCCGCTGACCGGCGGCGGGCTCGGAACGCCGTCGGGCGTGCAATCGCACGAGGTGGAACTGGAGCTGTTTTACACCGCCAACGTCTATCACGGCGTGCTCATCACGCCCGACATCCAGTACATCATCAATCCCGGCGGCACGTCGCGCACGCCCAACGCGCTGTCACTCGGGTTGCAGGTCAGCGTGGCGTTCTAACTGGGATGCGCCTCGAGGGTCGCTGGGGCACGCGGCTCGGTTACGCCCGCGTCCCGACGGTCGATCAGGATCTCGCGAGACAGATGTGACGGCGGCAGGGCGCTGGAGGAAGACAAAGCGGGATGTCGATCGCCGCCGAGGCCTCACGCAAAGGCCCGGGCGGCTTCCCCGTGATGGGCCATCAACGCTCCGAGGTCGATGTCGACCGGGGCGCCGTCGATGACGCGCCATTCGCCGGCGACCATCACCCGGTCCGCGCGATGCGCGCCGCACAACACGAGCGCCGCGAGCGGATCCTGCGCGCCGCTGAAGCGCGGCTCGTCGAGCGTGAACAGCGCGAGATCGGCCTCGAGCCCGACCGCGATGCGACCGATATCGTCGCGCCCGAGGCAGCGCGCCGATCCCTCGGTCGCCCAGCGCAATACGTCGTCATGCGTGACCCCCGAGGCGCCGTATCGCAGCCGACCGATCATCAGCGAATGGCGAACCGCTTCCATCATGTTCGACGAATCGTTGGAGGAAGATCCATCGACGCCCAGGCCGACCGGCGCGCCGGCGGCTTCGAATTCCTTCGTCGGACAAATGCCTGCGGCGAGCACCATGTCGGAGGCCGCGCAGTGGCAGATGCCGACCCCCGCGCGGCCGAGCCGAGTGACATCCTCGCTATTGAAGTGCACGGCGTGAGCGAGCCAGACGCGCTCGTTCAGCCAGCCGGTTTCCTCGAGGAAATCGACCGGTCGCATGCCATGCGCCTCGACGCAGAATCGCTCTTCGTCCTCGACCTGGCACAGATGCGTGTGCAGACGGCAGTCGCAGCGTTGCGCGAGCCGGGCCAGATCGATCATCAGGGACTTGCTCACCGCGAACGGCGAGCAGGGCGCGAAGGCGATGCGGATGAGCGAGCCGGGCTGGGGATCATGGAACAGCTTCAGCACGCGCTCGCTGTCGCGCAGGACCGTCTCGTCGTCCTGAACGACATTGTCGGGCGGCAGCCCGCCGTCCTTTACGGAAAAGCTCATGGCGCCGCGCGTCACCGTCATACGAAGACGCAGCGCGCGCGCTTCCTCGACCTCGATGTCGATTGCATTCTCGAGGCCCGGCGGAAACAGATTGTGATGGTCGGCAGCGGTAGTGCACCCGGAAAGCAGAAGTTCGACCAATGCCATGCGCACCGCGAGGCGCAACTGGTCGGGCCGTATCCGAGCCCAGATCGGATAGAGCGCGACGAGCCAGGGGACCAGGTCCGCCTTCAGGCCGGCCGGATGCGCGCGGACCAGGGTCTGATAGAAATGATGGTGGGTATTGACGAGGCCGGGAAGAACCACGTGGCGCGAGGCGTCGAAGGTCTCATCAACCGCAAGCGCCGGCATTCGCCCTCGACCGACGAGTTCGACGATGCGCGTCCCCTCCACCACCAAGCCGCGTTCCGCGCCCGCCCCGAACAAGGCGAGGGGATCCTTGATCCAAAGCCGCATGCGGGGCGCTTTCTATGTCGGAGGACAAAGGGCGAAGAACGAAGAACAGATGAGCTATCCGTCCTCTGTTCTCCGATCTCCGTCCTCCGGGACCAGCCTCACTTCGGACGAAGATCGACGCCGACGCCCTTGTTGACGAACTGCAGCGTAAACGCCTTCTTGTAATCGATCGTAGAATGAACCACCCCGGCCTGCACCATCTTGTCGAAAAAATCCTTCACCCTTGCGTCGGTCATCGCGCCGATCCCCATGGTCAAGGTGTCACCGGAATCCACGATGCCATATTCCTTGAGCTTGCCGATGGTGTAGACGATCTGTTCGTCCGTCATTTCCGGATTGTCGTGTTTGATCGCCGCGTTCGCCTTGGCGTTGTCGCCGTAGAGATAGTGGTACCAACCGATCGCGGAGGCGTCGACGAAGCGTTGAACGAGATCTGGATTCTTCGCGACGATCTCGCGCCGCGTCACGATGGTGGTGGCGTAGCTCGAGTAGCCGTAGTCGGCGAGCAGGAACACGTTCGGCTTGAACCCGCCCTGCTTTTCGACCTCGAACGGCTCCGAGGTCACGTAGCCCTCTTGGATCGAATGCTTGTCGGCGATGAAGGTGGCGGAATTGTAATTGTACGGTTTGACGTTCTCGTCCTTGAATCCGTAGGCCTCGCGCAACCACGCATAGAAGGAACTGAGCGCGCCCTTGCTGACGATCGCCGTCGCGTTCTTGAGTTCGGTGAACTTGTCCAGGCCGACGCCGGGATGCGACATCAGGATTTGCGGGTCCTTCTGAAAGTCGGCCGCGACCGTGATGACCGGAAAGTTCTGTTCCACCGAGAAAAAGTCGCCGAGCATGTCGCCGCCCATGTAAAACTCGATCTTTCCGGCGATCAGCAGCAGCCCGCCGTTGGACATCGGGCCGCCGGGAAGGATCGTGACGTCGAGCCCGTATTTTGTATAAGTCCCATCGACGACGGCCTGATAGTAGCCGCCGGCTTCCGGGTCCGCGAGCCAGTTCGTGCCGAACGTGACCTTGTCTAGCGCCCATGTGGGACTGGAAGCCCCGATAAGACCTGCTAAACCCAATATTGCGGCAATGCGCATGCTGATTTCCTCCATTTTCGTTCGAGCATCGTCCGCAGCCGTGCGTGGCGTCTCGACTCGTGTAAACCCGCGCACGAACGCCCGATCCGGGCGCCGACGACGTGCACGAGCCGCAGCATCCGCGATTTGGGTCCGCCCTACAATGCAATTGTTGCGTCCGAGGGGAGCCGTGGGGTCGAAAGCTTGGGACTGCTCCGTTCCGACCTACTTCATGCTGATGAAGCGGCGGGCGGTCTCGCTGATTTTGGCCGCTATGCCGATGTCGGCGTCCGTGATCTTGTTGCCCACATCATGGGTGCAGAAGGAGAACGAAACAATATTCCAGGAATTGTGGAATTCCGGATGATGGTTCATCACCTCCGCCTCGATGGCGACTTGCACGATGAACGAGATGGCGTCGCGAAAGCCGTGGAACGCGAATTTCGCCTCGATATTATGGCCGTTGACGGACCAATCGGGCAATTTGGCGAGCGCTTCCTTGATCTCGTCGGCGCCGAGTATCTTATGAGCCATGCGCTATACCTCCGGGGAAAGGCGGGCGAACATCCGCGCCTGACCTGACCGGCCTGTGTACCACAGCGGCCCTTTGGGCGCAGCCCGAGATGTAACGCAAATCTCCGCGCCGACGCCGTGCGAGGTCTCAGCCCCTATCGCGCCGCGCTTGGCGAGCGCGGCTGCCCGGCTTCGAGCCAGGCGACCACGCGCCGCCGTCGATGATTATCCTGGATGCACGGGTCAAGCCCGTGCACGACGAAACCGAAAGCGCAGCGACTATTTCGGGGCTCGCCTCAGATCGCGGCCTCGCGAAACGCGGGCTCCACCGATCGACCCCATGGACCTTCAAAACGCTCGATCCAATGTTGCGCGGGCGCTCGCCCGTCGGCCGCGATCGTGTCGAGCGGGTCGAGATAGCCGGCTTCGTCGAGGCCATGCGGATCCAAGCGCGCACGGCGCTTCAGGCCCGCGCGCGCGAGCGCCAGCGCATCTCGCGCCACCTCGCGCAAATTGCGTCCGCCGACTCGCGCGGCGAGCGCGAACCGGGGCGCGTCGTCGCGGGCTTTCTGACGATCCTCCGCGCTCCAGCCCTTTATGAGTTCGAGTGCGCCCGACAGCGCGTCGGAATCGTAGTAGATGCCCACCATCAGCGCCGACAGGGCGACGATGCGATCGGGCGGGCCGACATCGGCGCCGCGCATCTCGAGATAGCGCTTGAGACGCACCTCGGGGAAAATCGTCGAGAGGTGATTGGCCCAGTCGGAAATGCGCGCGCGCTCGCCCGGCAGCGCCGCCAGCCGTCCTGAGAGCAAGTCTCGGAAGCTCGCGCCCGCGACGTCGTGATAGACCGGGCCGCGCTTTACGAAATACATCGGCACGTCGAGCGCATAGTCGACATAGCGCTCGAATCCCATGCCGGGCTCGAAAGCGAACGCCAGCATGCCGCTGCGCGCGGCGTCGGTATGGCGCCAGATCTCCGACCGCGCCGACAAAAAGCCGTTCAGCTTGCCGTCGGTAAACGGCGAGTTGGCGAACAAGGCGGTAATGACGGGCTGCAGCGCCAGACCGACGCGCAACTTCGCGACCATGTCCTTTTCGCTGGAAAAATCGAGGTTCGCCTGCACGGTGGCGGTGCGATACATCATATCGAGCCCGCGCGCGCCCACTTTTGGCATGTAGTCCGTCATGATGCGGTAGCGGCTCTTGGGCATGACCGGGGTCTCGGCCAACGTCCACTTTGGGCTCATGCCGAGGCTGAGAAAACCGACGCCCAGAGCCCCGCCGACCGCGTGGACCGCGGCCAGATGCGCCTCCAGTTCGTCCGCGACTTGGTGGACGCTCGACTGCGGCGCGCCGGACAGTTCGAACTGTCCGCCCGGCTCGAGCGAAATCGCCCCGCCGCCGGCCGGATCGTAGAGTCCGATCAGGGCGTCGTCGTCCTCGATCGCTTGCCAGCCGAGACGCGCTCGCATTCCCGCCAACAATGCGCCGATCCCGCGAGGCCCGGCGTAAGGAACCGGGGCGTTGTCGCCAAGGTAGAACGGGATCTTCTCGTGCTCGGCGCCGACGCGAAACTCCGACTCGGGCTTGCAGCCGGCCTCCAGCCACGAAACCAAATCCTTCCGGGAGTCGACGAGTTCGGCGTCGACGACGTCGCGGGCCATTCCGAATTTCCATGCCTTGTGGCCGTGCGAACGGCGGAGCGGGGACTAGATAGGGTTCGGCCAGCAACAAAGCAATGAAGGGCTCGTCCCCGCGTTTTCGCCCAAGGGGCGTTCTCGACCGCGGTGAGTGAAAATCAGTTCTGCGTGGCTTGCTTGCCGGGATTCATGATGTCATCCAGCGCATGAAGATGCTCCGGCGGGGCCTCGACGCCCGGGTGCAACATTCCGATGAGCGCATTCAGGCCGGTCTGAATCGCCGCCGATTCCGAGGTGGCGCCGGCGGGCCCGCCTCCCGTCAAGGCGCCGATCACCGAGCTGAACAGGCCCCCGAGCAACCCGCCCGACCGCGGAGGCGCGCCCTCGGGGTATGTCGCCGACCCTATTCCGCCGGGAGAGTTCGCGGTGTTGGCGAGCTGGCCGAGCACGCCGCCGAGGCCCTGTCGGTTCATCATGTGGGTGAGGCCGCCCATCAACATCGTGGCGATGACCGGCATCATTTGCTGAATGGTCGCGGGATCGACGCCCGAAATCCGCGACGCCTGCTGGCTGATCTGGCCAGTGACCCCCGACGACCCGAAGATTTGCCCGAGTACGTTGCCGCCCTGGTTGCTCGCCGCGCTCGCCTGACCGGGATCGGTGTAGGAAGCATCGTGGGCGCCGCCCGCCAGATGCGAGAGGATTCCCCCGAGGCCGGCCGGGTCCTGCGCGGCGCCTTGCAAGCCCTTCGAGAAGGCGGGAATCACCGCTTGAATCGCCGCCTGTGTCTGCTCCGGCGAAAGCCCGAACTGGGCCGCGAGGTTGTCGACGCCTTGGCCGCCTTGCGCGGCCTGCATGATTTCGCTGAGGTTCATCGGATGCTCCTTCTCGTTCCCCTGGCCAGCTGAACCTATGCGATTTTCAGTCGTCGTGCGAGGCGAGCGACCACGCCGTAGGCGATCGCCACGCCAGCGATCCCAAAAATCGAGGAGCCGAGCACCAGGCCGAGCATCGCGCCTTCGACGCCGCCCCAATGCGCGCCGACTGTCACGAACGGAATCGTGCCCAGCGTCGCGCGTCCCCAATTGAAGATCATCGCGAGCAAAGGAAATCCGAGATTGTTGAAAGCCGTGTTGGCGACGAACAGGCAGGTGACGAACACCCAGGCCGAGGCGCCGTAGCGGCAGAACAACAGCACGAAATCCGCGCTCTCGCCCTGGGCGTCGAACAACGCGGCGATCCACGGCGCCGCCACGGCGAGGCTCGCCCAGGCCAGCAGCGCGTAGCCAACCGCGAGCACGAACGCGTCGGAGAGCGCGCGGCGCACCCGATCCATCATCCGGGCCCCGAAGTTCTGGCCGATGATCGGCCCGATCGATCCGGTGAGAGCGAAGATCACGCCGAAGGCGAGCGGGATGATGCGATCGACGATCGCGCCGCCCGCGACCGTCGCGACGCCGAAATCCGACCAGACCCGCGTCACGTAGACGGCCGCGACTGGCGTTGCGAGGTTCGACATGATCGCAGGCAGGCCGATCCCCATGATCGGGGTGAAATCGCGGCGAACCCCCGCCGCCGTGGGGACGCCGACGAGGTCGTGCACGCGAACCGCCCCATGCAGGCCGACGGCCAAAAACACCAGTCGCGAGATCACGGTCGCCCAGGCCGCGCCATAGACGCCGAGCCCGACGCCGAAAATCAGCAACGGATCCGTGAACAGGGTGACGATACCCCCCGACAGCGTAATGTACATCGCCCGGCGCGCGTCGCCGGTCGCCCGCAGGACGCCAGAGAGCGCCATGCCGAGCCCCATCGGGATATTGGCGGGGATGATGATCGCCAGCAGCCCACTCGCGACGCTCGCCGCCGGCTCCTGCGCATGCATGAGCCGCACAAGCGCGTCGTCGCGAAAGATCCAGAGCCCGAGGGACAATGCCGTCGTCACGATCCCGGCTATGACGAGCCCGGATCCTGCGAGCCGGCGCGCGCGGGGTCGATCGCCCGCCCCGAGCGCACGCGAAACCCTCGCCGAAAGGGCGATGGTCAGGCCGATATTGATCGACATGAGAACGAAGGACAGTTGGCTGGCGTAGCCGATCGCAGCCTTGTAGGACTGCACGCCGAGACGCGAGACCCAGAACAGCGAGATGACGTCGACCGCGAAAATCGCGACGAGCCCGATCGAGCCGGTGGCGGTCATCACGGCGACATGGCGCATCAGCGAGCCCGTCGTGAAGACGGGGGCGTGCATGGGGGCGGCGGGAGCAATGGTCACGGGCGTTTCCTGGGGCGGCGCCACGGGCTCTTAAGGCGTGCGCCTCGCCAGCGCCAGTTCAAAAGCCGCGAGGGCTGCGAACGGGGTTCCGCCGCCGCCGCGTTGCATTCCCGCGGCTGCAATCCGCCTACAGCTCGGCTCGCGAAGCCTCTTGACTCGGGCGCGCCGCCTTTCCAAGACAAGCTCCTGAAAAAGGCGGCGCCCGATGTCTCAAAAACCCAAATTACGCATTGTGTTGTGCGCGCCGCGCGGCTTCTGCGCCGGCGTGGTGCGGGCGATCGACGTCGTCGAACAGGCGCTGCGGATACACGGCGCCCCGGTCTATGTCCGGCATGAGATCGTCCACAACAGATACGTGGTCGACGCCCTGAAGGCCAAAGGCGTCGTCTTCATAGAGGAACTCAGCGAGGCGCCGTCGGGGGGCGCGCCCGTCATCTTCTCCGCGCACGGCGTCGCCAAGTCGGTGCCGTAGGAGGCGCGCAATCGCGGGCTGTTCACCATCGACGCGACCTGCCCCCTGGTGACGAAAGTGCACCGCGAGGCGCAAGTCCATTTCAAGCGCGGGCGCCACATCGTCCTGATCGGCCATATGGGCCATCCCGAGGTCGTGGGCACGATCGGGCAATTGCCGCCGGGCGCCGTCACATTGGTCGCCACCGTCGAGGACGTCGAGGCGCTCGCTTTCCCCGACGGTCGCGATCTCGCTTATGTCACGCAGACGACGCTTTCGGTGGACGATACCCGCGACGTCGTGGCTGCGCTTCAGCGCCGGTTTCCCGCCATTCACGCCCCGCCGCAGGAGGACATCTGCTACGCCACGACCAACCGCCAGGAGGCGATCAAGCAAGCCGCGCGGCAGGTCGAAGCGGTGATCGTCGTCGGCGCCGCCAATTCCTCGAACTCACAACGTCTGCGCGAAGTGGCGGAGCGCGCGGGTTGCCGTGTCGCCCTGCTAATCCCCAACGCCGATCAAATCGATTGGCGCGTATTTGCGGACGTGCGCTCGCTCGCGATCACCGCCGGGGCCTCCGCCCCAGAGATCCTGGTCGAACAGGTGCTCGACTGTTTCGCAGAGCGGTTCGAGATCGCTGTCGAGACGCTGACGACGACGGACGAGTCGATGTTCTTCCCGTTGCCGAGGTCGTTGCGCGAGGCGGTTGCGGAGTGAAGATCAGCTAGGCGTCCGGTTCGACATCCGTCCGCCCGGGCATTTCTGCGGTTCGATTGTGGGGCAGAATTCCCTGCTATATCCCAAGGAACTGCCGTCGGATCGAAGCCTTCATTCCGCGCCGTCGCCCTGAAGCGAACCTTTCATCGCCAACACGGCCGCCCCGCTGATCGCGCCGGCGCGCAAGCGATCGAGGGCGACGTTGGCGTCGGCGAGCGCGAATGTCTCTATCGTCGTCGTCACGCCGGCCTTGGGCGCCAGGGCGAGGAATTCTTCGCCGTCGCGCCGCGTCAGGTTGGCGACGGACCGCAGCGTCCGTTCGCCCCACAGAAGTTCGTAGGGAAATGAAGGAATGTCGCTCATGTGAATTCCGGCGCAGACGACGATCCCGCCCGGGCGAACCGCCTTCAGCGCGAGCGGAACCAGCGATCCGACTGGCGCGAACAATATCGCGGCGTCGAGCGGTTCCGGCGGGGCCTGATCGCTGCCCTGCGCCGAGACGCAACCGAGACGCAGGGCGAGCGCCTGCGCGGCTTCGTCTCCTGTCCGTGTGAAAGCGTGCACGCGCCGGCCCTGCCAGCGTGCAACCTGTACGATGATGTGCGCCGCGGCGCCGAAGCCATAAAGACCGACCCGCTCGGCGTCCTGAGCCATTCGCAGCGCCCGATAGCCGATCAGCCCCGCGCATAGCAAGGGCGCGAAATGCCTGTCGTCGGGACCGTCG
>DASXYQ010000272.1:0-1614 GCA_036502445.1 Roseiarcus sp.
GCGGATATCGAGCAGCACATCGAACTGGGTGCGCACGGGCCCCGGCGTCTCCATATCGTTCTCGTCGAGGATAGTCAGGCGGCGAGGAGTGAAGCGAACGAAGGACATAGCGGGTCCGCGGGGTGATCGCGGGTTATGGCAAGAAGCGGTTCGCGACGTTCGGCCATTGCGCAGCGCGAGGCCGGCCAATTCGGCGGAGTCGCGCCGGGAGGCGGACGCCGTTTCAACGCGAGCTGAGCAAGGCGGCACTACACCGCCTCAAATGCCGCTGCTCCCACTCGATCGCTTTGCCGGCATCGACCGCGCCAACGCCGAACGGCTGAAGCGCGGTCTGCACAGGATCGAGGCACGTCTCGATCTTCACGGAATGACTCAAGCCGAGGCGCATGGGGCGCTCGCTGCCTTTATCGCCGCGTCGCGCACCGCGGGACGGCGTTGCGTGCTCGTGATCACCGGGCGGGGACTTGGCCAAAACGGGCCTGGCGTCCTCAAGAGTTCGGTTCCGCGATGGCTGGAGGAGCCGGAACTGCGGCGGCACATCCTCGCTATTGCGCCGGCGCAGCCGCAGCACGGGGGTCCCGGGGCCAGCTATCTGCTGCTGCGGCGCCGCTGAACCGGAACGAGACGAATAGTCGCATTTCGCCAGACAACGGCAAGAATGCCCCGGCATTTCTCTTGCGGGGATCGGTCGATACAGTCAAAAGACGACCTAGCTTCCATCTCACGAACTGGCAATGGCCGACAATAGCGAGCTCCTACCCTACGTCGACCGGCTAAAAACGGCGCGCGTGTTGTGCATCGGCGACGTAATGCTCGATCATTACGTTTATGGCCAAGTCGAGCGAGTGTCGCCCGAAGCACCGATCCCGGTGCTGTGGATAGAACGCGAAATGAAGACGTTGGGCGGCGCGGGGAACGTGCTGCGCAACCTGCGGGCGTTGGGGGCGGCGGCATCGTTCATCTCCGTTGTCGGGAACGACGAAGCCGGGCGCGAGATCGGGCGCCTGGTAGAAGCGCAGGACGGCGCCGAGGCGCATGTCCTTGTCCAGCCGCAGCGCACGACTACGGTCAAGACGCGCTATATCGCAGGCAATCAGCAGCTTTTGCGCGCCGACCGCGAAAGCGCGATCCCGCTCGATCCGTACATCCGCGAAGACATGTTGCGGTTAGCGCGCGAGCTTGTGGCCGACCATTCGGTCATCGTCATCTCGGATTATGCCAAGGGCGTGTTGACCGAAGGGGTGGCGCTCGAGATCATCCGGGCGGCGCGCGAGGCCGGCGCCCATGTTATCGTCGACCCGAAGGGCGGCGATCACATTCGATATCGCGGCGCCGACCTGATCAAACCGAACCGGCGCGAACTGGCCCACGCCACAGGAATGCCCGTCGAGACCGACGACGAAATCATCGCTGCTTCCCGCGCGCTGATCGAGCGCTGCGGTGTTAGCGCGGTTCTCGCCTCGCTCGGCGCGGAAGGGTCGCTCCTGATAGCGGCCGACGGCGCGGCCCATATTCAACGCGCCGAAGTCCGCGAGGTCTTCGATGTTTCCGGTGCCGGCGATACTGTCGTGGCGACGGTCGCCGCGGCGCTCGCGGTCGGTGTCGCCTTGACCG
>DASXYQ010000273.1:0-6327 GCA_036502445.1 Roseiarcus sp.
CGATTCGCCGCTCGACGCCATCGACAGGCGGATTCTCCGGGTTCTGCAAGGTGACGCGGCGATCGCCAACCAGGCGTTGGCCGACGAGATCGGCCTGTCGCCGCCGGCTTGCCTGAAACGGGTGCGCCGGCTGCGCGTCGCCGGGATCATCGAGCGGACTGTCGCCCTGCTGGCGCCGGGGAAGCTGGGTTATCCCCTGCTGACCGTGGCGCGCATCAAACTCGATTGCCCTCGGGAGACGGCGATGCGCGATTTCGAACGCCGGATGCGCGAGCTGCCGCGCGTCGCGCAGTGCCTCACCGTCGCTGGCGACATCGACTACATCATTCTGGTGCGCAGCCGGGACGTCGCGCATTACCAGGACTTCGCCCGCCAAATCCTCGCGACCGCTCCCGGCATCCGCTCCTACACCAGCGAAGTGATCCTCGAGGTCGGCAAATGGACCACCGAGATCCCCGTGGAGGACGCGCCCCCTTCCCCCCTCGCGGGGGAAGGTGTGATTGCGAAGCAATGACGGATGAGGGGGATCGAGCGAAGCGAGATGGCTTCGTGGTGCGCCCGATTTCTGCAAAATTCGCAAGCGCCTAGTTGCTTGAAATACTGGATCGCGACCGTGCTGACCAATCAGAGCCATCTCGCTTCGCTCGATTCCCCTCATCCGGCCCCATAGGGCGTTCGGTAGAACGCCCGTCTTTCGACGGGCTATGGAGCCACCTTCCCCCGCAAGAGGGGGGAAGGGCTCCCGCCGCCAGCGCCATTCCCCCTCTTACATGAAACTCTGTGGGTCTATGTCGACCGTCACTCTCACTCCGCCGCGCGGCGGCGGGGCGGCGGCGAGCAGAGCGCGCAGGAATCCTTGCAGATCGACGCCACGGGGCGCTTTCACTGCGAGGCGGAAGCGGTGGCGGCCGCGCAGCAGCGCGATCGGCGCCTCGGCAGGGCCGAGCAGCGTGATTTCGCCGTCTTCGAGCGTTCCGCCGATCGGCGCGAGGCGCCAGCCCTTGCCCTGCGGCATCGCATGGGCGGTGCGCGCGAGCGCGCGGGCGTAGGATTCGGCGCCGCCCCGATCCTCGCCGGAGACGATCACGGCGGCGAGCCGCCCGAACGGCGGCAGGCCGCCACGTCTGCGTTGGTCGGCTTCGGTCGCATAGAAGCGCTCGACGTCGACCGACAACAGCGCTGCGATCACGGGGTGTTCGGGCTGGAACGTCTGGAGCAGCGCGCGCCCCGGCCTAGTCCCGCGTCCAGCGCGTCCGGTCGCCTGGCGCAGCAATTGAAAGGTGCGCTCGGCCGCGCGCGGATCGCCGTTGGCGAGGCCGACATCGGCGTCGACGACGCCGACCAGCGTCAAAAGCGGAAAATTGTGACCCTTGGCGACGAGTTGCGTGCCGATGATGACGTCGTAATCCCCGCGCGCCGCGGCCGCGAGTTGCGCACGCATGCGCTCCAGGCCGCCGGGGGTATCCGAGGAGAGCACCAGCAGACGCGCGTCGGGGAACAGAAGCGTGGCCTCCTCGGCGACGCGCTCCACGCCGGGGCCGCAAGCCGTGAGGCTGTCGGCCTCGGAACAGGCAGGGCAGATGTCCGGCCGCTTCTCGAAATGTCCGCAATGATGGCAGACCAGCGCCTTGCGGAAACGATGCTCGACGAGCCAGGCCGAGCAGTTCGGACACTGGAAGCGATGGCCGCAGGCGCGGCAGAGGGTCAGAGGGGCGTAGCCGCGCCGGTTGAGGAAGAGGAGGCTCTGTTCGCCCGCCGCCAGACCTGCCTCGACGCCCGCGACCAGGCGCGGCGCAATCCAGCGCCCGCGCGGCGGTCCCTCGCGCCGCAGATCGATGGCAGCGAGGTCCGGCATCGCGCGCGCGCCGAAGCGGGCGTCCAGCGTCAGCCAGGCATAGCGGCCTTGTTCGGCGTTGACCCGCGTCTCCAGCGAGGGCGTCGCAGAGGCCAGAACGATCGGCGCGCGCTCGAAACGGGCGCGCACCACCGCCATGTCGCGCGCGTGGTAGACGACGCCATCCTCCTGTTTGTAGGCGCCCTCGTGCTCCTCGTCGACAACGATCAGCCCGAGCTGCGCGAGCGGCAGGAACAGCGCCGAGCGTGCGCCTACGACTACCCTCGCCTCGCCCGAAGCAGCCGCGCCCCACAAGCGCTCGCGCTGGCGCGGCGTGATCCCGGAATGCCATTCGGCAGGCCTGACCCCGAAACGCGCGGCGAATCGGTCGAGAAATTGCGCGGTCAGCGCGATTTCCGGCATCAGGATCAGCGATTGGCGGCCCGTTCGCAGCGCTTCCGCGACGGCCTCGAAATAGACTTCCGTCTTGCCCGAGCCCGTGACGCCCTCGAGCAGAAAGACCCCGAAGGTTTTGGCTCGGACCCCGCCGACCAGCGACGCGGCGGCGGCCTCCTGATCGGGCTCCAGCGGCCGGCGGCCGAACTCCGGATCGGGAGTGGGCGCGACCGGCTAGGGCGGCAGCTCGACCGCTTCCAATGCGCCGTCGTCGACGAGCCCGTCGATGACCCCCGTTCCACACCCTGCCATGGCGGCGAGCGCCGTCTTCGCCATCGGCGAAGCGGCCTCGAGAGCCGCCAGAACGCGCGTGCGCGCGTTCGTCAGGCGGTCGGGCGGCTTGCCGGTCTTGCGCAGGCCCCATTTCGGCATCGGCGCCGCCGTCGCGTCGGGCGCCCGAACCGCCATGCGCAGCACGCTGCCGCGGGGCGCCAACGTCCAGCGAGCGACCCAATCGACGAAGTCTCGCAACGGCTGGCGCAGCGGCGGCCAGTCTCGAACCTCCACGATCGACTTGAGATTGTCGCCGCCGCCCGCGCGGGTCGCCCAGACGACGCCCGTCGCGATCCGCGTTCCCAGCGGCATGGCGACGAATTGCCCAAGCTCGAGCCGTAAGTCGGTGGGCACGCGATAGCTATAGGCGGTGTCGACCGCGACGGGGACGAGCACATCGGCGACGATGCTCGAAGACGTCGCGTCGGCTTCGTCGGGCGGCGGTGCTTTCATCCCGACGCAACGATCATTCGGTCACCATGTCATACCCGCGAAAGCGTATTCGATCGCGGGGCCTCGATGCACGGCGTCCCGAATGCTCGCGGTCGCGAATCGCGGTCGCGAACACTCCGCGAAAGCGCGACTCGTCAGCGCGCGCCTTGTCCAGGTCTCAGATCAGCGCCTTGTGCGAGCCGTCGCAGAAGGGCGAGTTCTTGCTCGCCTTGCAGCCGCAGAGCCAAGCGGGGCCGTCCTTCTCCGCGGTGAAGGGTTTGGGAACGAAGCCGGAGCCTTTGTGCGAACCATCGCAGAACGGCTGATTGGCGGATTGGCCGCAGGCGCACCAATAATAGGTCTTGCCGGCCTCAATCGGGCTCGAGTACGGAAACCTTTGCGCGACGCGAGCTTCTGCCATCGAAATCCTCCCTGCTTTGGCAAACAGACGACGCGCAAACCAGGCGTGAAGTATTCAGGTTCGTCGTGCCCGTCCCCAGACTCGATCCGAGGATCGACCCGCACATCCATCGCCTCCGCAAGGTCGGCGTGCGGTTTTGCCGATTATTTCTTGGCTTCGGTCGACTTCGGGCTAGTGTCGATGCGTTCGGCGATGCGGGCGGATTTGCCGCGACGATCTCGCAGATAATAGAGCTTGGCGCGACGCACCTTACCTCGACGCAGCACCTTGATCGAGTCGATCGTCGGCGAATAGATCGGGAAGACGCGTTCGACGCCCTCGCCATAGGAAATCTTGCGAACGGTAAAGCTCTCCTGCAGGCCGCCGCCGCTGCGCGCGATGCATACCCCCTCATAGGCTTGGACGCGGGTGCGCTCGCCTTCGCTGACCTTCACATTGACAATGATCGTGTCGCCGGGCGCGAATTCCGGTATTTTGCCGCCGGCGCCCAATTTGGCGGCCTGTTCGGCGTCGAGGGTTTGAATGATGTTCACGTCGATCTCCATGCCGTGACGCCGGCTCCGCGGTTCGCGAAGCCCAGCGAGCGCTTCGGCGCGCTGTTTTCAATTGAGGCGTGCTGCTTACAGCATTAGGCGCAGGGCGTCCAGCCGACTTCGCAGACGCTTCGCCACTGAAGCGCGAAGGCGACGGCCAGAAAATAAGTGCCGCGCCTTCAGTTTCGTCATGCACATCTTCCGACTCGAGCCGGGGGCTCGGCTCCCGCATCAGGCCGACGGCCGCGAAATAATCAGTCGCGTGGGTAGCGAGTCGAGGCCGCGAACGCCTCCGCTGAAGCGGGGTGTGGGTGCGCCCCGGATTGATTTGCATGGCACAGCCCCCGCGGCGCCACAAAAACAAACACATACAGTTGAGTACTTTCTCATCCACCAGGAAACGCGCTTTGACACGATCGGATGTGTCGTGGCCAGCGGATCGGTTTTGCGGCGAATTCCCTGCTCGGTCGAAAATACGGAAATAATTCCCTGCGGGGTCGCGTAGGGAATTATCTCGTAAACCGCTGAATTCGCAGCTATTTGCGGGGCATGTTTTCGTGAAAAGCAGTTGAATCGGCAAAAATTCCCTGCATTTTTCCCTGCCAGCAGGGAATTTGGCACGTTGGGGGACCGTGCAATTGATCCGCGGCCAGCCGTCATGGAGCCGATCGTCGCGGGAAACGGGGCATGCTCGAAAAGCACGCATCTGCGCGCGGGCGCCGGCTTCGATGACGCCGCAAATCTGTCTTCTGAGGAGACCGGGCGGTCCCTCGGCGCTCATCGCCTGGGCTCGGTTCAGCGGTTCTGGACCCCTATATCGGCTTCGATCGCTCCGAGTGGAGCACCTTGCCGCCGGGCGAACTCTTTCCTATAGGGCTTGGGTTCGGACCGTCGAAAAAGCGGTCCCGAGCTATCAGCTCGAGGGGAGTTGGCGTATCGCTTGGAATAACAGGATGGGGACCCGTTGATGCGCGCGCCGGGCGGACCGCGACTCTTGCTGAGACGGCTCCGCGAGGTCATGGCGGAGCCCGTCACGGCGCAGGCGCGTTTGGACCGCATCGTCGTCCTGATCGCCTCGAACATGGTCGCGGAAGTGTGCTCGGTCTATGTCGCGCGCGCCGACGGGCCGCTCGAGCTGTTCGCCACCGAAGGCCTCAATCGCGAAGCGGTGCATCTGACCACGATGCGGCCCGGCGAGGGCCTCGTCGGCCTGATCGCGGCGACGGCCGAACCGCTCGCGCTTTCCGACGCGCAAAACCATCCCGCGTTTTCTTATAAGCCCGAGACGGGCGAGGAAATCTATCAGTCCTTCCTGGGCGTGCCCGTCTTGCGCTCCGGCGCGACGCTCGGGGTTCTGGTGGTGCAAAACCGCGCGCGCCGGACCTATTCGGAAGAAGAGATCGAAGCGCTGCAGACGACCGCGATGCTGTTGGCCGAGATGATCGCATCGGGGGAATTGCAGGCCATCGCAGGAACGACTTCGGCGATCGCGCTCCGCCGGTCGCTGTCCTTGCAGGGCGCACAGATAGCTGAAGGAGTGGGTCTCGGCCACGTCGTGCTGCACCAGCCGCGCGTCGTGGTGTCGAAAATCGTGGCCGACGACGTCGGCGCGGAACTCAGCCGTCTGGAGACCGCAATCGAGGCGATGCGCGCTTCGGTCGACGATCTGATCGATCGCAGCGACGACGGCGCCGCAGGGGAGCATCGCGACGTGCTCGAGGCGTTCCGGATGATCGCGCACGATCGGGGCTGGCTTCGCCGCTTGCGCGAGGCCGTCGGCAGCGGGCTCACCGCGGAAGCAGCGGTTGAGCGCGTGCAGAACGATGCGCGCGCCAAATTGCAACGCCAGACCGATCCCTACCTCAGAGATCGCCTGCACGATCTGACCGACATCGCCAACCGCCTGCTGCACCAGTTGGCGGGGCAGAGCCTCGTGCTACTGCCGGAGGAACTGCCCGAGAACGCCATTCTCGTGGCGCGGTCGATGAGCCCGGCCGCGCTGCTCGACTACGATCGGGCGCGCCTGCGCGGGCTGGTGCTGGAGGAGGCCGGCACGACCAGTCATATCGCGATCGTCGCGCGGGCGATGGCGATTCCGGCGGTCAGCGACGTCCCGAATATCTCGGAAATCGTCGAGCACGGCGACGCGATCATTGTCGACGGCGTCACGGGCGAAGTGCACCTGCGCCCGCCCGCGGATCTCGAGGCAGCCTATGTCGAAAAGGCGCGTCTGCGTGCGCGGCGGCAGGACCAGTATCGCGCGCTTCGCGACACGCCGAGCGTGACCTTGGACGGCGTGCCGATCGGCCTGCACATGAATGCCGGCCTGACGATAGATCTGCCGCACCTCGCGGAGACTGGCGCGCAGTCGATCGGGC
>DASXYQ010000274.1:0-2759 GCA_036502445.1 Roseiarcus sp.
CAGGCGAGAATCGCTTTCTTGCTCAGTCCGATCATTTTCGATTGGGCGATCTGATCGACATCGGGCTTCCATGCGCAGGCGGCTACGGCCGATAAGGCGAGCACCGCTGCGATCGTGAAAGCGCGTTTCATCGGCGGCCCCCAATACTCGAAAAAACGTGGCGCATGATCATAGGTTCGTATTGCAGCGCTCACCAAATCGGGCCAGTTCAGACGCACGTCGTCAGTTTCGCCGTGCACGACTCTTTCGTCGGGAGGATGCTTGGCGCATGGCGATAGCCAACCTGATGAGACGCGCGGGCGCCGCTTGTTTCAGGTCCGCGCGTCGGAGGGCGCGCCGATCAGCGGCCGTAGAGCGCGGTGAGGCTCGCCTTCGCGAGCGTATGAAAATGCAGGTTGAAGCCGACCACCGCCGCCGTCGTGTTCGAGTCGGCGTCGAGCTTGTCGACGTCGACCGCATAGATCGTGAAGATGTAGTGGTGGGGCTTGTCGCCCTTGGGCGGACACGGGCCGCCGTAGCCGGGAACTCCGAAATCCGTCCGGCCCTGGATGGCGCCCTTCGGCGCGGCGTCGCTCTTCGGATCGCCGGCGCCCTTGGGGAGCGAAGTCGTATCGGGGGGGATGTTGAAGACGACCCAGTGCCAGAATCCGCTGCCGGTCGGCGCGTCGGGATCGTAGACATTCAGGGCGAAGCTCTTCGTGTCCTTCGGAGCGCCCGACCAAGTCAGGGCGGGTGAAATACTTTTCCCCGTGCAGCCGAAGCTGTTGAAAACCTGCTCGTCGGCGATCGTTCCGCCCTCTTTGACGTCGGGGCTAGTCAGCGTCAGCGCGCTGGCGCCGACGGCGCCGCCCAGCCACGCCGACAACACCAACGCTACATACCCGGATTTTCCCATTGCATCCTCCTCGGTTGCGCGTCTGGTCTCCCCCGAGCGCTTTTCTCTTTACGGCGCACGTGATGACTGCGCCGCCCACGACGACGGTTTCCTTTATCCGTCGGGGCAGGACGCTTCGATATTGTGCTCAGCGCCTTGGCGCAAGCCCTCTATCTGCTGCAGCTCGATGGCGCCCCTGATTTCCGGTGGCGGCGATGGCCCTCGAAAGACTCCCGGGCCGACCGTCATATTCACGCCTCGCTCCCCTGCCAACCACTCGCGAACGGCGAGAGTTCAATCCGCTCGTCCGGCTCGCCAGGTGGTTCTCCCCTGGCGCCCGCCATGCTAGAAGTCACATCATGACCGCCGCCCTAGCGTCCCAAGTCGTCGCGTCCCCGGCCGGCGCCCCCCTTCGCCTCGCCGGCGCCACCCGCGCCGAGATTGGGCGCGCGCTCGCCGAAATAGGCGTGCCCGAGCGCGAATTGCGCATGCGCGCCGGGCAGCTCTGGCACTGGATCTATCATCGCGGCGTCAGCGAGTTCGGCGCGATGCGCAACATCTCGCGTCCGCTGCTCGACACGCTCGCCGCGCGCTGCACGCTGGAGCGGCCTCGGATCACGAGCGAGCAGGTTTCGGCCGACGGCACGCGCAAGTGGCTGCTCCGGATGCCGTCGAGCGGCCGCCACGACAAGGGCGCCGAGATCGAGTGCGTCTATATCCCGGAATCCGATCGCGGCACGCTCTGCGTCTCCAGCCAGGTGGGCTGTACGCTCAACTGCACCTTCTGCCATACCGGCACGCAGGCCCTGGTGCGCAACCTGACATCGGCCGAGATCGTCGCGCAGGTGATGATCGCGCGCGATCGGCTGGGCGATTTTCCCGGCGGAATCGCGCCTGACGACGGGCTCGTGCCCTCAGGCGAGGGAGTGCGAGCCGTCTCCAACATCGTCTTCATGGGCATGGGCGAACCGCTCTATAATTTCGAGAACGTGCGCGACGCGATCGGCGTGCTGACCGATGGCGACGGCCTTTCCCTCTCCCGGCGTCGCATCACCGTATCGACCTCCGGCGTCGCGCCGGAAATGGAGAAGCTCGGGCGCGAATGCGGGACGATGCTCGCTGTCTCCTTGCACGCCACAAACGACGCGTTGCGCGACAAGCTGGTGCCGCTCAACAAGAAGTACCCGATCGAAACTCTGTTGCAGGCCTGCCGCGAATATCCCGGCGCGTCGAACGCGCGCCGCATCACGTTCGAATACGTCATGCTGAAGGGCGTCAACGACTCCCCCGCCGAGGCGATCGCGCTGGTGCGGCTGCTCAAGGGTCTGCCGGCCAAGATCAATCTCATCCCGTTCAATCCCTGGCCGGGCAGTCCCTACGAATGCTCGGACTGGGACAAGATCGAACGTTTCTCCGAGATCGTCTTCAAGGCGGGCTATGCAAGCCCCGTCCGCACGCCGCGGGGGCGCGACATATCAGCCGCTTGCGGCCAGCTGAAGAGCGATACGGAAAAGCTGCGCGCCCGCGCGCGGATGCTCGAGGAGAGCCTCGTCGTTGGCCAGGACTGAACCGCCATGTAGACGCTGTCGCCGACCGCGTCCGGCGCGAAGCGCCTCGTCTACCCGAGATCACAGCGGCCCACAGACGCGCGGCCGGCGACCGCGCCTCAAGAACGCGCCGGTCACCGAGGAAGGACGATGTCCGAGCTGAGCGAGAGGGACGTCGCCCCCGGCTTTCGATCGAGGATCGGGGAAAGCCTGGGCGCCGTCTTTCAAATTCCCAGGCTGGGCCGGAGCGGCGTCGCGCTGATCGTCGCGCTGGCCTTCGTCGGCTGGGTCGCGACCTCGTTCTACAAGGTTCAGCCCGACGAGCAGGGCGTGGTGCT
>DASXYQ010000275.1:0-10873 GCA_036502445.1 Roseiarcus sp.
CGGGGGCGACGTCTTCCTCGGGCCCGCGCCGCCCGTGGAAGAGCGGCCGGAAGCGCCGGCGAGACCTCCGCCGGACGCCACCGGCGACGCCAGAGGCCGGGTCCCTCCGCGTCGGCCTTTCGCACGAGCACGAAACCGAGCACGCGCAGGATCCGCTCGGCCGAGGCGGGCTCCCAGCCGAGCCCGGTCCAAACCTCCGCGGGCAGTTGCCAGGCGCCGCCCTCCTGCGGCGCCGCGCGAATCAGCGCGTCGAGCCGCTCCAGCGCCTCGACAGGCGCGGCCAGGCCGCCAATCGCGCGCAGACCGCGCAGAGCGAGCGCCTGGTGTGGCGGCGGAGGCTGCGGCAAGGCCGTCAAGCGGTCGGGGGCCGCCCGCCAACCTGGCTGAGCTAGTTCGGCGAAGACGGCGCCGATCGCTTGGGCCTCCGGCGCCAGTAGCGCAGGCAGATAGAGGCTGAAGGCGCCGAAGCGGACGCCCAAGCCCTTCAACGCGCGGCGTTCCCCCGCACTCAGGGCGCGAACGTGCGTCTCGACCTCCCTACGATCGAGCACGCCGAATTGTTCGACCAATTGGTAGGCGAGGCCGCGAGCTAGTCCTCTAAGCCGGCCATCGGCCACGGCCGACTTGAGACGAGCGAGCGCGAACAAGCCGCGGTGGGCCTCGTCCGCGACGAAGCTCTCCAATCGCCGTACGGCCCGCTCGCGCGTCGTGGCGGCGCCAATTTCGCCATGTAGGCGCACCCTCGGCGCAAACGGTCCGCCTCCGGCCAGTTCGCCCACCGCCTCGCCCCGCCAGAGCACCCGGCCTCCGGAGTCGAGCGCGAAGGCCCCGTCCTCCTCGGCGGCCAACTCGCCGAGGCGACGGGCGATTTCCGGGGCCACCACGCGCTCGATCGCGCCGCGCAACGCTCGGTTTTCCAGGGCGGAGGCGCCGCGAGCCGGCTCGAAGCCGAGGCCGGCGAGCCTGCCGACGAAATGGCCCTCGACGGTCACGGCGCCATCCCTGCCGATCCCAGCCAGGACCGGGCCGGCGCCGTGGCTCAAGCTGCGTAACAGCGTCGAGGTGCGGCGGTCGATGAAGCGCTGCATCAACTGCTGATGCAGCGTGTCGGACAGGCGATCCTCGAGGGCGCGGGTGCGCCCTTGCCAGCTCTCCGGATCGACGAGCCAGTCGGCGCGGTTGGCGACGTAGGCGAGCGTGCGCACCCGGGCGAGACGCGCCGATAGCGTGTCGATGTCGCCATCGGTGCGGTCCAGGCCCGCGAACTGCGCTTGCGCCCAGTCCTCGGGCAGCCTCCGATTCCCCTGCGTCAAATGCTCGAACATGGCGCCGACCAGTCGCGTATGCTCGTCCTGGGTGCTCTTGCGAAAGTCCGGGGTTTGGCAGACTTCCCACAGGCGGATCAGGTTGGCGCGATCGCGGCAGCGACGGGTTACGATCTCTTCGACCGACAGCTGGCGCAAGGTGGTCTCGTCCTGGCTTTCTTCCGAAAGTTTCAGTCCCGGCGAGGGCGCCGGAGCCGCGAGCGAGCGCATCAGCGCCGCCAGCGAATGGAAATCCAGTCGCGAATTGCGCCATTCCGCGGCGGTCAACGGGGGAAAAACATGGCCTTCCACCGCGGCGACCCAATCCGGGTCCATTTCCGCGCACTCTCCGGTAACGCCGAAGGTCCCGTCCCTGCGATAGCGACCGGCCCGCCCGGCGATCTGACCGATCTCTTGGGCATGCAGCCAGCGCGTGCGCCGCCCGTCGAACTTTCTGAGGCCGGCGAAGGCGACATGGTCGAGGTCCATGTTCAGACCCATGCCGATCGCATCGGTGGCGACGAGAAAATCGACCTCGCCGGACTGGAACAGCGCCACCTGGGCGTTGCGGGTGCGAGGGCTGAGCGAGCCCATCACCACCGCCGCGCCGCCGCGCTGTCGACGGATCAGTTCGGCGATCGCGTAGACCGCTTCGGCGGAGAACGCGACCACTGCGCTGCGCCGCGGCAGGCGCGTGAGCTTCTTCGGGCCATCGTAGATCAACTCGGAAAAGCGCTCGCGCGACCGGATTTCGGCGTGCGGGCACAGTCGACGGATCAGCGGCGCGACGGTCGCCGCGCCCAGCAGCATCGTCTCGGACCTGCCGCGCGCGTGCAGCAGGCGTTGCGTGAAGACGTGACCGCGCTCTCGGTCCGCGCAGAGCTGGATCTCATCGATCGCCAGAAACTCCACCTGACGATCGAGCGGCATGGCCTCGACCGTGCAGACGAAATATTGCGGCGCCCTGGGTACGATCTTTTCCTCGCCGGTGATCAGCGCGACGCAGCGCGCCCCGCGCACCTTGACGATGCGATCGTAGATCTCGCGCGCCAGCAGCCGCAGCGGCAGCCCGATCATGCCGGAGGCATGGGCGAGCATGCGCTCCACGGCCAGATGGGTCTTGCCGGTGTTGGTCGGGCCGAGCACCGCGACGAGATGCGATGGCGCCGCTCCGGTGGACTTGACGCTCATGCCGCGGAACCCGGCGGCCCGAACCGCCCGCCGCCTTCGGATCGTATATGCGCCGACCGCCTAAGCATCAGAGGTCGGAGATAATCATCGCGGGCGGCGGTGTCAAAGATCGCGGATCATCAGGGCGGGGCGCCCGGCGGCTACGAGTTTGAAGAGCTAATTGTGCGGCGGGCGACGGCGTGCGAGGCTCGCGCGCCGAGGTCGGAGCGGAGCGAGATTCCTTTCCGGTTTCTCGATTTTTCAATGGTTTGCAGCCAGGAAAATTTCCCTCCCCCTCTTCGCCCTCCGAACTCGGGTCGACCCGCCGCGGCCCGCGTTCTACCGCGCTGGCGACGCCGACGATGCTGGAGCGCGGCGAGATTCCTTCCCGTTTCTCGAGTTTTCAAGGGTTTGCGGCCAGGAAAATTTCCCTGGTAACTCCCACAGCCGCCCCAATTTGGAGCACGAAAACGGATCCCGTTCAGGCGTGCCGCTGATTCAATTCTTGCGACTCGGCAGCCGGGGGCCGACGGTCAGCCGAGCGCTCGTGTACCAGATCTTGTAGGCTCGAGGTTTCCGAGCCCATACCAATTCCGGGCGTGGATTCAATCTTTTCAAGCCGTTGCGGCGCCATTTCCGGGCGACTCCGTTTTGCCGTCCGCCTCTCGTGGATTGCAACCGACGATCCGCCTCCGCGCGCGTGGCCGCGCCGCGGCGAAGGCGGCGCTCGGAACGGAGGCCCTGCAATGTCGGTCATCGCGCTCTTCGTTAGCACAGCGCCTCGCTTTCCCGCCGCCTGCCAAACGGAACCCCCGCGTTTGATCGACCGTCGTCGACGCCAGCGCCCGGGTAGGCTCCGGCTGCGCTCCCAAATCCAGAATGTGATTTCTCCAATTTCTTTGTCCTTCGCACCGCGCTCGATCATCGCCCCGCGCTCGACCAAGTCGGGAGGCGTAGAACGACTTACGAGCAAGGTACCATGAATTTCGCTTTTCCGGAAGAAAATCGACTCCCGGCAGAAAACATCGTTGCATCGTGGATAGTTGAGTTCGCGGGTTACCTTTTCGGCAGGGTTAGCGCCCGTCGCCTTGGCTCAGCCCCGCGCGACGGGCGACGGCCCGCGCTTGCGGGTTGGCGAACCCGCGAAGTTGGCTGGATGGAATTCGTGCGCGGAGACGACATAAAGGGAACGCGGCCTACATTTCAGCGACGGCGGCGCCCTCGCGTTCTCCTGAGTTCCTCTTTGCGCGCAAGGCAGCGCCGACCTTATTCTGACCGTCGCCTAAAGGACCTAAAGGAATGAATCGCGCCAGCGTCGAAGGAATCCTGTAGAAGACTCCGAGGCCAGCGCGGGAGCGGCCTGGGACAAAAACGAGAGAGACGAAATGTCGAATCAAAGCCTGCTCGTGATCATCGTGGTCGGCATCGTCGCCGGATGGCTGGCCGGCCAGATCATGCGGGGCGCGGGGTACGGAATCATCGGCGATCTGATCGTCGGGATCATCGGCGCCTATATCGGAGATTGGCTGTTGCCGCGGCTTGGAATCCATCTCGGCACGGGAATCATCGCCGCCATCATCGATGCGACGATCGGAGCGCTGGTGCTCCTCTTCATACTCCGACTGGTTTTCGGCGGTGGCGGCTGGGGAGGCTGGCGTCGGCGCTGGTGAGCGGCGCGAGTCGACGCTCGCCGCCAGCCTGTCGCGGCGGGCCTCAGTTACTTTAGCTATTGGCGATGTCTATGACTTCGCCGTAGAAGAGAATTCGTCTGAAGCTGGGAAGGCGTCCTTTCCCGCGATCTCGTGGACAGCGGCGTCTTCGCCAGTGGGAGAATCATATATGCGCTTGCTAATCGCTCTGATTGTGATCGTCTATCTCATCGGCGTCGGAGTCGTGCTCGCTCCCACAGTCGAGGGCAAGTGGAATACAGCAACGGCAGCGGAACTGACGGCGAGCATCTGGCAGGCTCTCCCCAACGCCTTCGCCTGGCCGGTCGCCGCCTATCGCAGTATCACGGGTAAGGAGACGCCGCAAACCAAGTCTGATTGAAGCGTTGACCCACGGCCCCTACCGTCATTGCGAGCATAGCGAAGCAATCCACGGTTCTGCCGCCGCCAAACCACCGATGGCCTCGTCTCGTCCGTTGACGCCCACCAGTCTTTGCAACAATGACTACGCGATTTGTTTTGCGACCTCGCCAGCGAACGATCTCGTGGAAAGATGGATTGCTTCGCTGCGCTAACAAGAAACAAATGGTTACCACGCTGATTTTGCTGGAGAAGTTGTATACTGAAAAAGAGAGGAAATGGCCGATTTAAGCCAAAAATCGGGTCAGAGCTTGCGACGAATCAGAAAGGCGTTTCATCCAAGGGGACCGGCCGGAGGCCGTTGCGGAACTCGCAATGACGGAGAGCGCTAGCTGTCGGAGCGTCGCCCCAACGAGGCCGAGGTTCCCAGCGCGCGAGGTTTAGCCTTCGACGGAGCCGGCTTCGATCGCGATCTTCCCGACATGGGCGTTTTCAGCCATGCAACGGAAGGCTTCCCTCGCTTGCGAGAAGCGGAAGCGGTGGGAAATCACGGGGTCGACGCCTTTGGCCGCGATGGCGCGCAGCATGTCCTGGAAATTTTCCCGGTGCCCGCACGTCACCCCTTGCAGGCGCACCTGGCGCATGACCGCCAGCGGCAGATTTATCGACGCCTTGGGGCCCGAGAGGACGCCGATCAACGCGATCGTTCCGCCGGGCCGGATCAGGCGCAGCGAGGCTTCCAGCGTTTCCGCCCCGCCGACCTCGACGATCAGATCGACGGCGTCGGCGAATTCCCGTGCACGCCGCGTCCAATCTGGCTCGTCGCGGTAGTTGATGATCGCATCGGCGCCGAGGTCCGCGAGCTTGGCGGCCTTGGCCTCGCTCGAAGTCGTCGCGACGACGCGCGCGCCCAGCATCTTGGCGAACTGCAGCGCGAACAGCGAGACGCCGCCGGTCCCTTGCGTGACGACGACCGATCCTGGCCCGACGCCGCCGTGGACCACCACCGCCGACCACGCCGTCAGGGCGGCGCAAGGCAAGGTCGAGCCGAACTCGGTCGAAATGCCCGGCGGCAGCCGGACCAGCGCCTGCTCGGAGATCACGATTCTCTGCTGCAAGACGCCGTCCCCGCCGGGACCGCCGCCGAGCGCGGTCGCGAGTTTGGCCATGTCGGGCGCGCCGGCAATCCAGCCGGGAAAGAAATGGATCGCCACCGAATCGCCGACCTCGACCCGCTCGCAGCCGGCGCCCGTCGCCTCGATCACGCCCGCCCCGTCTGTGCACGGTACGATCGGCAGCTTCTGGCGCGGGTTGTAGACGCCTTCGACCAACAAGAGATCGCGCCGGTTGAGGCTGATCCATTCGATGCGGACCCGCGCTTCGCCATGGCCCGGTTCGCCGCAAGCCCGTTCTTCCAACCGGAGCTTGTCGATTCCAAAGCCGCCCGAAAGCGCCCAGGCCAGGTTTTCCATGGTTTTCCCGGTTCAGGCAGCCCGCTCGATCGCGACCGCGGTGGCCTCGCCGCCGCCGATGCAGATCGCGGCGACGCCGCGCCGCAGGCCGCGCGCTTCGAGCGCCGCCAGCAGCGTGACGAGGATGCGCGCGCCTGACGCTCCGATGGGATGCCCGAGCGCGCAGGCGCCGCCGTTCACGTTGACCTTCTCGTGCGGCAGGCCGAGTTCCTTCATCGCGATCATCGCGACCACGGCGAAGGCCTCGTTGATTTCGAACAGATCGACGGAATCGCGGCTCCAGCCAGCGCTCGCCAAGACGCGGCGAATCGCCTCGACGGGCGCGGAGGGAAACAGCGACGGCTCGGTGGCGAAACGTGAGGTCGCCACGATGCGTGCGCGAGGGCGCCCGCCCCAACGCTCGGCATTGGCTTCGGTGGTCAGCACCAGCGCCGCGGCGCCGTCGGAAATCGAGGACGAGTTCGCCGCCGTCACCGTGCCGTCCTTGCGGAACGCCGGCTTCAGCAGCGGGATTTTCTCAGGGCTCGCCTTGCCCGGCTGCTCGTCCTCGTCGACTTTGCGCGACCCCGGTTTCGCGGCGACCTCGACCGGGACGATCTCGCTTTCGAAGGCGCCGCTCCGCGTCGCCTCCAGCGCGCGCGTCAGCGAAGCGAGAGCAAAGGCGTCCTGCTCGGCGCGGGTGAATTGATAGGCTTCGGCGGCGTCCTCCGCGAAGGTCCCCATCAGGCGACCTCTCTCGTAAGCGTCCTCGAGACCGTCGAGGAACATGTGATCGATCACCTGCCCATGGCCGAGTCTAAGACCGGACCTCGCCTTCGGCAGCAGATAAGGCGCATTCGACATCGACTCCATGCCGCCGGCGACGACGATTTCATCGGGCCGGACCTGCAAGCCGTCGTGCGCCATCATCACGGCGATCATGCCCGAGCCGCACATCTTGTTGACAGTCGTCGCGGGCGCGGCGACGCCCAGGCCCGCGGCGATCGCCGCTTGACGCGCGGGCGCCTGCCCCTGCCCGGCGGTCAGCACACAGCCGAAAACCACCTCATCGACCGCGCGGCCTCCAAGCGCGCTGCGCTCGACCGCCGCCGCGATCGCCGCAGCTCCCAGCTGCGGAGCCGCCAGACTAGAAAGGTCGCCCTGCAAGCCGCCGAGCGGGGTGCGCGCCGTTCCCAGCACGACGACGGGATTGTTCATGGCCGGGTTCTCCAACTCGAGGCGTTTTGCGCTTCAAACGTGGCCGCATCCAGACGATCGTAGCGCCCTCGTAACGCTACGAGATGGCGATCCGCTCAGCGGTTGTCCATAGCTGATCGCCGCCGGCTCGGCTTGGCGCGTCTTTCAGGAGCCGGCTGAAGGGGCGTCGGAATGTCGATCATCCCGCGGTCACGGTCGTACGCAGCTTCAGCGGCGCGTCGATCCTGTGGAGCGGTTCGAAACTGCTTCCGGTGCCGCGGATCGTGACATTGCCGTAGTTGAAAAGCCGGCCGAACAGTGTCTGATCGACATCGACGCTTTCGATCTTGTTCATGTTCATTTCGACCGTATGTCGGCGTATCAATCCACGCTTGAGGATGACGCGGCGATCGGTGACGGTTATTTCCGTGGTCCAGCGGCGGAACCAGGCGGGAACAAACGCCACGACGGCCGCGATCGCGAAGACGATGGCCGCAAGCCAACCGAGACCCACCAGATGGGTATGGCTGCCAGCGAGGGCCGCCGACGCCAGCGCGCAAATCGCCAGCAGGATCGCCGGCATGTAGATCGTCCAGCTGATGGTGGTGTGGTAACGAACCTGCTCTCCCGGTTCGAGGATGCTCTGGATGTAGCTCATTGCGGCGCCTTCTCGGAGATTGACGGCTCCGGAGGAAGCCATCGATGTAGCGGAACTGCTTCTAGCGGGATTCGCAGTGCGCCGTCGATTCGACCGAGTCCGGCCGCAGTTCGTCTCCGGCGCACCCGAACCCGCTCTCGTTTTCGTCGTCGAGACGCGACGGCCGATCGACGCAGCCAATCCCCCACGCCTCTCACCCGACCTCTTCCCGCAAAAAGGCGGGAGAGGAGACGATCGGCGCAGGCATCGCGGCAGAAAATCTCGCAAATTCAGGTTCGTAGTTCGCCGGGAGACCAGCCACGGCGCTGGCCCCCTCTCCCCGCGTCTGCGGGGAGAGGAGAGGCGAGATTGGCCGCGCCCGCATGATGTTGGAAGTTCGGTACGAAGAGGTGATCCCCGAGCTGGAAGGTCAGTCGCGCCGGATCGTCGACCATTGCGGCCTCGAATTGATCGCAGCAAACGAAGCGTCCGTACCGCCAGCTTCGGCCAGGTGCGCCGCCCGCTGTTTCCGACCTCGGTCATACGCGGGCGAAATTACGAGGCCTTCCTGGGTCTTGGATGAGCAGTCCCGAGCCGCTTCATAGACCCAGCAACGCTTTGATTTTCGCTCGCACTTCCAAAAGAACTTGGTTAGGCGCGCCCCCTTTTCGAACGGCTCCGCGTGCGCGCCAATCCAAACTCTTGACCTGATCGGCGAGCACCACGCTGGGCGGGGCGCGCGTCACGACTACTTCGAAGACATAGCCTTTGATTTGTGTCGTCATAGGGCAGCAGATCATCATGCCGCGGGGACCATTATAACGAGCAGGCGAAAGAACCAACGCGGGCCGATGCCCCGCCTGTTCGTGCCCAGCTTGTGGATCGAAGCGTAGCCAGACCACATCCCCCGCGTCGGGGACGTAGGCGGGTTTCACCAAGCCTCTCTCCCGACGGGCGGCCCGAAATCGACGTCTTCAGGAAACGTCTCAGGTTTCATTTGATCGAGAAGCTCATCTAGGTCGTAGGACGGACCCTTGAGCGGTTCGACAATGATCCGACCGCCCTCCTCCCTGACCTCGACAGACTGATCGATGCTCAACGCCGCCGCCGCCATTACCGACGCTGGAATCCGTACGGCGGCACTGTTGCCCCATTTCTTGACCTGAGCCCTCATGTTCACCTTCTAATATCTACTCGCGCAGATACTAGGGGCGGACGAAGAATGTGTCAACAATGTCGATACATATTGGCCACCTCTCGCCCCCGCCTTCACATCTGCGCAAGCAGATGCGACGCGCTCGACAGGTCCGCCTTCCCAGGCGACTCTTCGATGTTCAGCAGCTTCACCACGCCGTCCTCGACCAGCATCGCATAGCGCTTGGAGCGCACGCCGAGGCCGCCCATCGAGGCGTCGAACTCGAGGCCGAGCGCCTTCGCGAAATCGGCGTTGCCGTCCGACAAGAAGGCGATATGGCCCGCCGACCCCGTCGCCTTCGACCATTCCATCAGCACGAAGGGATCGTTGACTGAAGTCATCGCGATCTCATCCACGCCTTTGGCCTTGAACGCGGCCCCCTCGGTCAAGAATCCCGGCAGATGAGTTTTGTGGCAGGTCGGCGTGAAGGCGCCGGGCAATCCGAACAGCACGATCTTCTTCCCGCTGAAGAATTCTTGCGTCGTGACCGGCTTCGGCCCGTCCGCGGTTATCAGCCGAAGGGTCGCCTGAGGTAACTTATCGCCGACTTTGATTGTCATGTTCCGTCCTCGTTGAGAGGCAGCACTCTATCGCGAAACGCTCGCGGCGCAAATTGCACGCGCTCGGCGAAGCGCCTAGCCTCGCAATCGCGCCGACCACGGGCGCGGGAAGAGGAATTGCGATGGATGATCGGTTTCAGTCGGCCGCCGACGCCATTTTGCGACAGGTCACGACTTCGAATCCGCGTGCGCCGGGCGTGGTTGCGATGGCCGGGAACCGCGAGGGCGAAATCTATCACGGAGCGGCCGGCGTTCGGCGCATCGGCGAGGACGCGCCGATGACGACAGACAGCGTATTCGCGCTGTTCTCTCTCACCAAGGCGATCACCGCGACGGCCGCGCTGCAGCTCTTCGAGGAGGGGCGGCTCGACCTCGACGCCCCGGCGAAGCTCTACGCACCCGAGATCGGGACCTTGCAGGTGCTCGAAGGCTTCGACGAAGCGGGCTCCCGGAGGCTGCGACCGCCGAAGCGCGAAATCACGACGCGTATGCTGCTGCTGCACACCGCCGGGTTCGGCTATCCCTATTGGAACCCGATCTGCAAGCGCCTGGCCGAGCAAGGTCAACCCAGCCATCGCGCCGCAACGAAGCGCGCGCTGATGACGCCGCTGTTGTTCGACCCCGGCGAGCGCTGGGAATACGGCCTGGGCCTCGACTGGTGCGGCCTCGTGATCGAGGCAATCGTCGGTGAACGCCTCGACGCGGTCTTCGAGGCGCGCATCTTCGAACCGCTCGGAATGAAGGACACCGGCTTCGTCCTGTCGGAATCGATGCGGGCGCGGCGCGCCTCGATGCACCAGCGCGAGGCAGGCGGCGTGCTCACGCCGCTCGATTCCGTATCCCCCGCCGACCCGGAAGTCTATATGGGCGGCGGCGCGCTGTCCGGAACGGCGGGGGATTACTTGCGCTTCCTCAGGATGTGGCTGCGCGACGGCGCAGGCGAAGGCGCGCGGGTGCTCAGAGCCGAAACGGTGGAGATGGCCGTGCGAAACGGCTTGGGCGAGATGAAGATCAAGCGTCTGCCGAGCTTCGATCCCGCGTTGACGCATGAAGTCGAGTTTTTCCCCGGCCAGTCGAAATCCTGGGCGCTGAGCTTCATGGTCAACGACCAGCAGGCGCCGACGGGCCGGCCCGCCGGCTCGCTCGGCTGGGCCGGGCTCGGCAACCTCTATTATTGGCTCGACCGGGAAAACGGCGTCGCCGGCGTATGGGCGACGCAGATTTTCCCATTCATGGACCCGACCTCGGTCGATGGCTTTCTGGCTTTCGAGACCGCGCTGTACCATAGTCTGGCGCGCGGTCGATTGTAGCCGCGCTCGCTGAGCGCGGTCG
>DASXYQ010000276.1:0-3933 GCA_036502445.1 Roseiarcus sp.
ATTGTCGCGGCTGGTCGCGCTCGATCGGCCGGACCTCAAATTCCCGCCGTTCATCGCGCGCTTCCCCGAGCGGGTGCGCGAGAACGCCGGCGACTGCTTCGCCGCGATCCGGCTGAAGGACCTCGTCGTCCATCACCCCTATGAGTCCTTCGACGTGGTCGTGCAGTTCCTGACCCAGGCGGCGCGCGATCCCAATGTCGTGGCGATCAAGCAGACGCTCTATCGCACTTCGGCCGACAGTCCGATCGTTCGCGCGCTCGTCGAAGCGGCCGAAGCGGGCAAGTCGGTGACCGCGCTCGTCGAACTCAAGGCGCGCTTCGACGAGGAAGCGAACATCCGCTGGGCGCGCGATCTCGAACGTGCGGGCGCGCAGGTCGTGTTCGGCTTCATCGAATTGAAGACCCACGCCAAGCTCTCGATGGTCGTGCGGCGGGAGGGCGGATCGCTGGTGACCTATTGCCATGTCGGCACGGGCAATTATCATCCGGTCACGGCTCGCATCTATACCGACATCTCCTATTTCACCGCCGAACCGGCGATCGGCCGCGACGTCGCGCGCATCTTCAATTTCATCACCGGCTACGCCGAGCCGGACGGGCTGGAGCTGATGGCGATTTCGCCGATCAGCCTCAAGAAGTGCCTGCTGCAGCATATCGAACAGGAAATCGAATTCGCGCAAGCCGGAAAGCCGGGGGCGATCTGGGCCAAGTGCAACGCGCTCGTCGATCCCGAGATGATCGACGCCTTCTATCGCGCGAGCCGCGCGGGCGTGCAGATCGATCTCGTCGTGCGCGGCATCTGCTGCCTGCGCCCCGGCGTTCCCGGCCTGTCGGAGAACATCCGGGCGAAGTCGATCGTGGGGCGCTTTCTCGAACACGCGCGTATCTATGCATTCGGGGGCGGCCACGGACTGCCGCATCGCAAGGCGCATGTCTATCTCTCGTCGGCGGACCTGATGCAGCGCAATCTCGATCGCCGGGTCGAGGCGCTCGTGCCGATGCGCAATGCGACCGTGCACGAACATGTGCTCAACCAGATCATGGAGGCCAACCTGATGGACAACCAGCAGAGCTTCCGGCTGCTGGGCGACGGCTCCAGCGTTCGGATCACGCCGGCGGAGGGCGAGGAACCCTTCAACGTGCATAAATATTTTCTGACCCACCCGAGCCTTTCCGGGCGCGGGCAGGCCTTGCTGGACTCCAGCCCCGCGGCGCTGCATTTCGGCGCGCGGCTGGCGTCGGAGGCGGCGCTGGCGAACGCTCGCGCAGAAGCGGGACGCGAGGCCCCGTGACGGAATGGAACGCACGGGGCCGTTTGCCGGGCGAGCCCGTCGCCATCGTCGACATCGGTTCGAACTCTGTTCGATTGGTGGCATACGAGTCGCTGACGCGGGCGCCGACACCCGCTTTCAACGAGAAGGTGCTCTGTGGACTCGGCCGCGGGGTCGCGACTTCGGGCGTCCTGCCCGACGACTCGGTCGCCAAGGCGCTGGCGGCGTTGCAGCGCTTTCGCATCCTCTGCCAAATCATGGAGATCCGCGACGTGCGCGCCGTGGCGACCGCCGCCGTGCGCGACGCCGCCAATGGGCCGCGGTTCCTCGAGCAGGCGGAACGGGCGATCGGCGGTCCGATCCAGCTGTTGTCGGGCGCTCGCGAGGCGCGGCTGGCGGCGCTCGGCGTCGTGTCTTCGATCCATCAGCCCGACGGCGTCGTCGGCGATCTCGGCGGCGGTTCGCTGGAGTTGACCGACATCCGCGAGGGGCAGATCGGCGGCGGCGTGACTTTGCCGCTCGGCGGGCTCTCGCTGATGGACTTTTCCGAGCGCTCGCCCAAAAAGGCCGCGAAAATTGCGCGCGACGCGCTCGCCAGGGTCGAGGCGCTGCAGTCTCTTTCCGGTCGAACCTTTTATGCCGTGGGCGGCACATGGCGCGCGCTGGCGCGCCTGCATATGCGCCAGCGCCAATATCCCATGCACATCATGCATAATTACGTCATTCCGTCCCGCGACGCCCTCGAGTTCGCCAAACTGGTCGAGCGGATCGAAGCCGACGCCTTGTCCTCGATCGAGAGCGTATCGTCCGCGCGCCGACCCCTATTGGCCTATGGCGCCGCGGTGCTGGAGGAGGTCATTCGCCTGGCCAATCCCCGTGAGATCGTGATCTCGGCGTTGGGGGTGCGCGAGGGGCTTCTGTTCGAGAGCCTCTCGCCCGAGGATCAGGCGAGGGACCCGTTGATCGTCGCAGCTGGCGAGTTCAATCGTCTGCGGTCTCGCGCCCCCGCGCACGCCGAAGAGTTATTCCGTTGGACGAGTGGATTTTTCGACGGATCCCATCTCGAGGAGACGGACGAGGAAACGCGGCTGCGCCGCGCGGCCTGCCTGCTGTCGGACGTCGCGTGGCGCGCCCATCCCGATTATCGCGCCGAACAGTCGCACGACTTGATCTCGAACGCGACGTTCATCGGCATCGATCACCCCGCCCGCGCCTATCTCGCCCTGGCGGCCTCCTGCCGTCATGTCTCCATCGAAGTGGAAATAGGCCTGGTCTCACGCTCGCTGGTGTCAGCGCGCCAGCTCGATCGGGCGCGGGTTCTCGGCGGCGCCATGCGGGTCGCGTATATCCTTTCCGCCGCCATGCCCGGCGTGCTGCCGCGGGCCCCGATGACCGCGCAGAAGGGTAAGGTGGTCTTGACGCTGCCCTCCGACCTGGCGCCGCTCAACAGCGACCGCCTGCAGAGTCGCCTCAAGCAGTTCTCGCGACTGGTCGGAGGCGACCCCGAGATTCGCGTCGATTCGTGATAGGCAATGTTTACTGTTTTCCCCCACGATGGCCGGACTATGACGGCGTCGACCCCGAGGTCGGCGAGCGATTGGGCGGGCCGGGCCCCCGGCGGAGCCGCGACGGGAGGGAAACCCATGAACTTCGATTCGACATCGGACGCGGCCGAACTTTTCGCGGCTCAGGAGCGCCGAGAGCCCAAGAAGCAGCGCATCATCGGCCATCTCGTTTCGCTGACCGGCATGCATGGTCTGATCGCCTGCGAAATGACCCCGGAAGAAGCCGGAGACCATTGGTCCGTCGGCAGTTTGATTTCCGTGGTGCACGCCAACTCGCGGCTCGTGGGCGTCGTCTGCGAACTCGTGACGTCCGACAGCCGATGGCGCGAGAGCGAAAGCAATCTCGCGCTGATCAAGATCGAACTCAGCGGCGAAATCATCGACGAGGCGCCGGGGAAACCCGTATTCCACCGAGGCATTCGTTCCTTTCCCACGCTCGGTTCGATGGCGCATGGCATCCGCGCCTCCGACCTGCGGGCGATCTACTCCATACGTGGGGGCCTCGGCGTGGAAATCGGCCGGCTCACTCAGAACGAAACGATACCGGCGACCATAAACGTCAGGGAACTGGTCACCCGCCATTTCGCGGTGGTCGGGTCCACCGGCGTCGGCAAGACGACGGCGGTTTCCATGCTGCTGAAAACGTGCCTGCGCGAACGCCCCAATCTGCGCGTCATGATCATCGATCCCCACAACGAATATGCCGCGCATTTCATCCGAGATTCGGTCGTGCTGGATTCGGACAATCTAGAACTGCCCTATTGGATGTTCAGGTTCGAAGAGATGTTGGACATCATCTACGCTGGCCGCAAACCCAATCCCGACGAAAGCGATGCGCTCTACGAGGTCATCAAGTCCGCCAAGACCCGGTTCAGCGCGGCTTCCGCCGCCACGCGCCTGAGCGCGGTTCGCCGCCAGCCGAATGCGGAGAGCGGCTGGGTCAGCGCGGACACCCCAGTGCCCTATCGCATTTCCGATGCGGTCCAGGTCATCGAGGAATGGATGGGCAAGCTCGAATCCCGCTACGCCCGCGCCGACATGCGCGCGCTCAAGCATCGGTTGGAGGCGTTGAGCCACGATCCGCGCTTTCGCTTCATG
>DASXYQ010000277.1:0-7503 GCA_036502445.1 Roseiarcus sp.
TGCACGAAACGTACCTGCCGCTCGGGGCGAAGCTCCTTGGGCGGCGCGACCCGCGAAAAAATTTGGAGGGAACACTTTTTGGTTTTTTGTCCTTGTAACCCCTTGAAATACCACAAAACCGCCAAAGGAATGTTTGGAAAAGCTTGGAGAGAAACAGGCTAGATTTGGAAATCCTTGGACAAAGCTTGGAGGAGGCGGAACCCGACCGAGGGGCTGGGAATGCTCCGAAATTCAGCCTATGGTTCTTGTTTATATCGCCCTCCCAATCCTCGCCATCAGACAGATTCGGTCCCGTGCGGAAAACGGGCGGAAATTTTCCTGGCTGCAAGCCCTTGAAAAACCAGAAAACCGGGCAAAAATCACGAGCGCCGAGGGCTCTCCGGACTGCCCCCCGCCGGAGCGGCAACGTGGGTCTCGATGTCCGCGCCGACCAGCGTGCGAACCGCCGCTCAGCCGCCCTCCCCTATCCTTGCCATCAGCGCGTCGTGCAGCGGGTTGCGCTTGTCGAACACCTGCTCGACCGCCGCCACGGTCACGCGCTCGGCGCCTTGGGCAAGCAACCAGTCGGCGAGGTCCGCCGCCTTGCTTCGCGCGCAGTGTAGGCTGACGAAACCCTGCGGATCGACGTCCTCGCCGAACGCCGGAACGGCGTCGAAAGTCGCGCAGGCTTGTTCGACCACGACGTGGGTTGGAGTCGGAAGGCGGGCGCGAACTTCGCGCGTGCGCCGCGCTTCCTCGGTCGCGGCGATGCGCATCAGGATCGCGCGCGCGGCGACGCGGGCCGCCGGATCCCAGGACGCCTTCAGCGATGCGACGAGATTTGCCTCCGAGCGCAGGATGACGCCGTCGTCTAGCGTCTTCAGCGCGTTGGCGGCGAGCGTCGCGCCGGTCGTGGTGATGTCGACGATCAGTTCGGCGGCGCCGGCGGCCGGCGCGCCCTCGGTCGCGCCCAGGCTTTCGACGGTGCGATAGTCGGCGACGCCGTGCTCGGCGAAAAACCGGCGCGTCAGGTTGACGTATTTGGTCGCTACCCGGATCCGCTGCCCGTGCCGGGCGCGATGGTTCGCCGCGACATCCTCGAGGTCGGCCATCGTTCGCACGTCGATCCAGGCCTGGGGCGCGGCGACGACGACATTGGCGCGGCCGAAGCCGAGCGGCATCAGCAGCGCGAGGCGCTGATCGGCGTCGCCCACCTGCTCGCGCACGAGGTCCTCGCCGGTGACGCCGAGATGCGCCGAGCCGGCGGCGAGTTGGCCGACGATCTCGGAGGCCGAAAGATAGGCCACTTCCACGTCGGGCAGATCGACGATCGCGCCGCGATAGTCGCGGGCGCCGCGCCCCTGCATAAATTCCAGCCCAGCCCGGGCGAAGAACGCGGTCGCGTTCTCCTGCAGCCGGCCCTTCGAGGGGACGGCGAGGACGAGCGGGGTCCCATTCGTCATCGCAGCCCTCCCGTCAGCGGCAATCGCTCGACCCAGATCGCCGCCCCGACGGCGGGAAGATCGCTGGATGCGCCCATCCGCCGCGCCAGACGGTCGTAGCGCCCGCCGCCGAGCACGGGGCGGGATTGCGGCGCGGCGGCGTCGAGCGCTTCGAAGACGAAGCCGGTGTAATAGTCGAGATCGCGCACGAAGGCCGCGGCATAGACGAACTCGTGCACCCTCATGCCGCGCGCGGCGAGAAAGCCGACGCGCTGGTCGAACGAATCGAGCGCCGCGGCGAGTCGGAGGCCGGCGTCCGCCGCCAGGCGCCGCAACTGCGCGGAGGCGGCATCCGGATCGCCTGAGATCGCGAGGAAGCGGCGGAGAACCGCCTGCTGTTCCGCGCTGACGCCCGGGTCGGAGCGAGCCGCCGCTTGTTCGAGGAACCGGTCGGCGATTTCGCCGGCGGTTCTGCCGCCGACCGGCACGATGCCGGCGATCGCGAGCAGGTCCTCGACCAGCGCCTTGGCGCCCGCGTGGTCCGCGCGCTCGAGGGCCGCCAGCACTCCCGACTGCGAATTCGAGCCCTGGCCGCCGTTGATGACAGTCTCCAGCGGGCGACCTTGCGAAAGTCCGCGCCGCACCCGGCGCAGCCAGACATCCGGCAGACCGAGGGCGCCCAGCACGCCATCGAACACGCGGGCGTCGCCGATCCGTACGGCCAGCGGACCCGAGCCGGCCGACTCGGCGGCTTCCAGCGCGAGCCCGAGAATTTCCGCGTCCGCCGCCTCGATGTCATCCCGTCCGTAGCTTTCGAGCCCGGTCTGAATCATTTCCCCGCTCTGGCCCGGGCGCGCGCGAAAAACCGGGCCGAGATAGGCGTATTGCGCCTCGGCGCCTGGCTGCGGCGAGGCCAAGTGCGCGAGGCATACGGGGATCGTGTATTCCGGACGCAGGCACAGCTCCGCCCCCGAGGCGTCGCTGGTCAGATAGAGGCGGCCGCGGATTTCCTCGCCGGACATGTCGAGGAACGCGGCGGCGGGTTGCAATACGGGCGGCTCGATGCGGCTGAAGCCGGCGCCGAGAAAATGGTCGAGCGCGCGAATCCCCGCTTCGCGCCTGCGCGCGTCGGTCGGCGGAACGGGCAGGATCGCATTCACCAGATATTTCCTCGAATTCGAGGCTTCCTTTAACAAAGGCGCGGCCTGGACGCAGCCCTTTTCCCGTTCCAAGGTGAATCGTTGGCCGAGCGCGGTCACAGGTCAGCCACGGTCGGATGCGATGGGCGGCGACCCTTCGAATCAATCCCGAGGAGCCACGTGTCGATCGCTCGCGTTGTTCGGCTGCTGCTTCTCGTCCCGGCGATCGCGCTCGCGCTCCTGGCCGGGCTCGGCGCAGAGGAGACACCGCGGCAGCGGCTCGACGCGGCGCGCGCGACCGTCAGCGACATCGACGCCGCGCTGAAAGCGGACAATCAGACCGACGCCGACCTCGCTCGACTGCGCGCCGAGAGCGATTCACTGGCTCTGCAGCTACAGGCCGTGATCGCCGAACTGACCCCAAGACTTGACGCCTCGGCGAAACGGCTGGCCGAACTGACCCCAAAAACCAAGGAAAACGCGGCGCCCACCGACGCGACGAGCCAGGAACTCACCGCCGAGAAGGCGACCCACGACGCGCTGGACGCGGACTTGCGCTCGGCGCGCGCGATGCTGCTGCAGTCCGACGAATACGCCGCGCGGATCGGAACGGAGCGGCGCGATTTGTTCGCGCGGGAGACCTTCGCGCGCTCCTCGAGCCTGTTCAGCCCGCTGCTCTGGTCCGGCCTCTTCCACGAGGCGCCCCGCGACCTGACGGCGATCGGATCCATCTTCGCGGACTGGCTGCGCGAACTCGCGCAGCGGACGACCCAACGAGAAGCGCTCGAACTCGGCCTGCTCGTGCTCGCCATGATCGCCCTGGCGCCGCCGCTACGATGGATCGCGCGCCGGGTGATCGCGCGCGAAGCCCAGGTCGCGGCCCCGAGCCGTTTTCAGCGTGCGCTGGCCGCCGCCTGGACGATTCTCATGCTCGCGGGCCTCCCGTTCGCCGCGCTCGGAATCCTAGCCTACGCGCTGGATCTTTTCGATCTGTCCGACCCTCGCCTGCAGGGCGGCGTCGATGCGCTGCTGGATGGGCTGAGGCTCGTCGCCATCGCCTATGCGTTGGGCCGCGGCATGCTCGCGCCGAGCCTGCCGAACTGGCGATTGCTCGGCATCGCGGACCGCCCGGCCAAAGTGTGGTTCCGCTTCGTGCTGATTTCGGCGACGATATGGGCCGCTGAACGCCTGGTCGAGCCCGCCGCCGAAGCTGCGAGTTCGCTGAACATCGCGGTGGCGGGGCGCGCGGTCGGCGCGGCGCTGATCTCGCTGGCGGCCGCCTACACGCTGCGACGCGTCGCCGACCCGGCGGTCGTGCCCGCCCGCGACAGCGGGGCGCCCGTGCGCACGCTCGCCTGGATCCTGACGGCGCTGGTGTTCGGCGCGACGCTCGCCGGCTACATCGCCTTCGCGACGTTTCTGATCAACAAGGCGATGTTCGTCGTCGGCGTGGTGTCCCTGGTCTATATCGCCGACATCCTCGTCCAGGAAGGCGCCGAGAGCGCGCTGCGCGCCGACGCGCCGATCGGGCGCGGGCTGACCGCGACGATCGGATTGCGGCGCGGCGCCCTGGAACAGATCGTCGTGCTGATCCAAGGCTTGGCGCGCCTGGCGTTCCTCGCGGCGGCGCTGGCGGCGGTGCTGGGTCCGTTGGGCCTGCCCTCGCAGGATCTCGCTTCGACATTGCGCGCGGCTTATTTCGGATTCACCGTCGGCGGCGTGACGATTTCGCTGTCGACGCTGCTGGGGGCGGGCGTCCTGTTCGTCGTCGGCGTGGTCGCGACGCGCGCCGCGCAGCACTGGCTCAGCGAGCGTTATCTGCCGCGAACCCGGCTCGACGCGGGCGTGCAGAACTCCATACAGACGATCTTCGGCTATCTCGGCGTCGTCGTGGCCTTGCTGGTCAGCGGGGCGACGCTCGGGCTCGACCTGCAGAAATTCACGCTCGTCGCGGGCGCGCTATCCGTAGGCATCGGTTTCGGCCTGCAGGCCATCGTCAACAATTTCGTCTCTGGCCTGATCCTGCTCTGGGAGCGCGGCATCCGCGTCGGCGACTGGGTGGTGGTCGGCGCCGATCAGGGCTTCGTGCGCCGCATCAGCGTGCGCGCTACCGAGATCGAGACTTTCGACCGCGCGACGCTGATCGTGCCCAACTCGACGCTGGTCACGGGCGCGGTCAAGAACTGGATGTACGCCGATCGCATCGCGCGCATCATCATCTCGGTAAACGTGGCCTACGAAAGCGATCCGGAACAGGCGCGCGAATTGCTGATCGCCGCGGCGAAGGCCCAGGACACGGTCCTGACCATTCCGGCGCCGCTGGTGCTGTTCAGCGAACTGGGCGACTGGGCGCTGAAGTTCCAGCTCATCTGCTTCGTCGACGACGCGCTGATGGCGGAGCGGATAAGGAGCGAGTTGAATTTCGACGTCCACCGTCGCATGCGCGAGGCGGGGCTGCGGATTCCCTATCCGAAGTGATAACCCCGGCGAGTTGCGGGGAGTTAACGTCTTTGATTATGGACGCCAGGTAGAGCGCCAGCGGGTTCCCCTTGCGTGAAGCGCCGGAGGATAGAGATCGTCACCCGCGACACGCGACGCTCGCCGGGGAGGCGCGGCGGAGGTGGCGAAATAATGGTGGGCCGCCTTGCATTTCTCCAAGCTTTTCCAAAACTAGGCTGTTTTTGTCCAAGCTTTTCCAAACAAATCTTTGGCGGTTTTGTGGGATTTCAAGGGGTTGCAAGCCTCCAAAACCCAAAGTGAAGTTCTCCAAATTTTTTGCCGCTCCCGCCTCACTTCAACCTCATTCCCAACGCCACCCCGCCGCATTCCGCCCCCTCGCGCCGAAGGGCTCAAGCGCGCACGACCGCTCGCTCAGGCTTGCAGAGCCGTGGAGTAGGGGCGTGTACATGGGCGGGTCTGATCCGACGAAAGAGCGAATTCTCCGCCTAGCACGAATTCTGTTAATCCGCAAGAAAATGTGATGGCCGACGATGATGGGGCGCCACGTCCACGCTATAGCTCTCTAAGGTTCACAGGCTTCAACTGCAACGCTACTGAGGAGCCAGGTCAGCCTTCCAGCCTGCGCAACTGGGATGTGCTGCGCCCAAGCCGGCGACGCAACAGGCTGCGCAAGGTGACGGCATCGGAATAGCCGACCTCGATCGCGATTCGCTCGACGCTTTCGCTGCTCGTTTGTAGCAGATGGACTGCGCGCTCGACTCGCAAATCTTGAAAATAGGACAGCGGCGACTTGCCTAGCACGGCGCGCAGTCGCCGCGCCAAGGTGCGCGGGCTGGCGCCGATAGCGCGTGACGCATCATCCAGGGAAAATCCGTTGGACAAGTTCTCGCGGGCCCAGCGCTCGAAGCGTTCGACCACTGCATCCGCGTGGGTCAGGTGATCCGGTATGGCATAGGCCGCTTGGGAGGAACGCGGGTCGATCATCAGATAACGCGCTGTGACGGCGGCCAGCGCCGGGCTGATCCGGCGTACGAGCCAGAGGGCGAGGTCAAAATGGGCAAGCGCCGCGCCTGCCGTGACGACGTCATCGGATCGAACGACCATGCGCCCATCGTCGAGAACGACTTTCGGATAGCGCGCCCTGAAAAATGGTCCCAACCACCAACTGGTCGTCGCCTTTCGGCCATCAAGCAATCCGTTTTCGGCGAGAACGAAGGTTCCCGTGCAAGCGGCGGCCGCCATCACACCTTCGGTCTGTCGGTCGCGCAGCAGCGTCCCCGCCCTGGCGACGTCTCGGTGGCCGAGCGCGCCTGCCAGGGTCTGTGGCGTCTTGGCCCCGAGCGCCGGCACGACGATGACGTCTGGACGCGACAAGGCCGATGCCATCTGCGTCGGAACCTTCAGGCCGTTGGCCGTTGTCACACCGCGCCTGACGCCGACGACGCGCGTGAGGACCGGAGCCGAGATCCCGTGCTGCTCCTTCCCGAGTTCAGCCGCTATCGCGAACGTATCCTGTACCGCGGCAAGGCCGGTGTCGAAAACGCCGTCGAGCGCGAGAATGTCGATAAGCATGGCAGGAATAGTATCAAAAACGTCGATCTTGCCAAGTGCATCGACGGGCCGCTTCTCCTATCTTCCGGCTCGTCATTGCACCAGAAAGGGCAGACCGATGGTAAGACTCGCACTGTATGTACGCCTTGAAGCCAAGCCGGGACAGGAAGCCGCGCTCGAGGCGTTTCTCAAAAGCGCCTTGCCGCTGGCGCAGGGTGAGGCGTCGACACCCGTGTGGTTCGCGCTTCAGTTCGGCCCGAGCACGTTCGGCATCTTTGACGCCTTCACCGACGAGGCGGGCCGGCAGGCGCATCTCGGCGGCGCCATCGCCGCGGCGCTCATGTCCAAGGCCGACGAGTTGCTGGCGGCTCCGCCCAAGATCGAGAAAGTCGACATTCTCGCCGCAAAACTGCCGGGATAGGCCGAGAATGGAAGGATGTCCGCATCCGTATCGCGGGGCGGCCGTTCCTCGCGTCATCCCTCCGGCCATCGTATCGAGCGCCGGAGGGAGCAGGCCGAGCGCGCCGACGACGAGAAGATCATCCAGGCGCGTCAAAACAACAGGTGGTGGCGCAATAGAATGCACCGTCACCGTAATCCCGCCTGCTGAAATGCGTGCCGCGAGTTATCGGCTGAGGTGAGAAAATTTGGACGTCTCGTTCGTCGCGCGCTTTCACGGCGGCGATCTGTTCCACATGCATCGCTCCGGCCCAACGGGCCGGCGGCGGCGTCAAAGTGATTGTGACTCAATAGAATGCACTGTCAACGTAATCCGTAATCCAGAGCTGGGCGATCTTGATCGGCGGTGGCGCCGGTATGCTGGTGAGCGCGCTAGGTAACGACGATGCCTGAGTGGCGGGTTTTCGCCGTTGTTTTCGCGATCGGAGCAGCGAGCTACGCGATGCGGGTCGGTGGCTTCCTGGCAGCAAGTG
>DASXYQ010000278.1:0-14252 GCA_036502445.1 Roseiarcus sp.
TGGGATATCTCATGGCGTTCCCCCTTGGCTCGAGCGCCTGGAAAAATGCGGCGCTCTATCAAAACGGCTCGACCTCAATTGAGAAACCAGCAACGCTACCTAAATCCAGAGCCGGGTCGGCGAGTTTGCGCAGCGGCGCCGGACTTTAGCGGGCAATCGTGCGCTGGGTGAAGCCGTATGGCGTGCTGGCGTCAGGAGTGTGACCGGCTCGCGACGGGGCTTCGGCCCAAACCGGAGGCATCGACGTCATGACTGCGATCGTGGATTCCCGCGAGCGGCCGTCGCGATATTCCGCTACGGCGAAGCTGATGCATTGGTTCGTAGCGGTCGCCGTCATTTTCTTGCTCGTCTCGGGACCGACGATGAAGCGGCTGGTTCCGGAAGGTGCGGTCCGGGACAGGCTGTATGACCTGCATGAGGCTGTCGGCGCGCTGGTGCTGCTCGTGATGGTCGCGCGGCTGGCGCGGCGGCTCTTGTTGGGCGTGCCGGCCCCGGAGGCGACACTGTCGGCTTTCGACCGACGCGCCTCGCTCGGCGCGCAATACGCGCTCTATCTCTTGCTGTTCCTCGTGCCCGCGCTCGGCTGGGCGGGAACCAACGCCTATGGCGATCCCGTCAGCGTATTCGGCCTGATCGATTTTCCGAGGATCCTGGCCAAAGACACGCCGCTTTCCGAGCGGATTTTTCTCTGGCATCTTTACGGCGGAATCATCGTCGCCGCCATCGCCGCGCTGCACGCGGCGGGAGCGCTATACCATGGCCTCGTCAAACGCGACGGCGTCCTCGCGCGCATGCTTCCCGGCGGGTGAGGGAGTCGGAGACGGACATTGTCATGCTCGCGATCGCGGGCATCCAGAATACCATGGCGCTACCAGGCTTGCTGCTTTCACCAGTTCCGGGCTCACAGCAAAGCGCGTCATACCCCCAGGCTGGATACCCGCTTTCGCGGGTATGACAAGTGTTCACGCCTCAGCTGAACAACCCGTCCCTTTCGCTCAGCCGCTTCAGGTGCTCGTCCGCGTCGCCGAACGCGAGATCGATCATCGTCAGGCGCTTGAAGAGATGGCCGAGCTTGTACTCGTAGGTCATCGCGATGCCGCCGTGAAGTTGCGTCGCCTGCTGGCCGATGAATTTGGCGGAGCGGCCGATCTGAACCTTGGCGGCCGAGATCGCCTTGGCGCGCTCGCCGGCGTCCGCTTCGCCCGTCATCATGGTCGCGAACATCATCATGCTGCGCGCCTGCTCCAGCGCCACCGTCATGTCGGCGGCGCGGTGCTGCAAAGCCTGGAACGAGCCGATCGGGACGCCGAACTGCTTGCGGGTTTTGAGGTATTCGGTCGTGATCTCCATCGCCTCGGTCATCACGCCGACCGCCTCGGCGCACAGCGCCGCGATCGCGTCCTCGACGACGCGCTCGAGCACCACGCCCGCCCCCTCGGGATCGCCGATCACTTCATCTGCGTCGACGCGCACGTTGGCCAACGTGATTTCCGCCGCGCGCAGCCCGTCCTGTGTGGGATAGCCGCGCCGCGCGACCCCCGGCGCCGCGGCGTCGACGACGAACAGGCCGAGGCCGGTCTTTTCGCGCCGCCCGCCCGCGGTGCGCGCGAGCACGATCAGCTTCTGCGCGCTGTCGCCGTTGAGCACGAGGCCCTTCTCGCCGTCGAGCACCCAAGCCGTCCCGTCCTTCCGCGCGCTAGTCGCGACGTCGAACAGGTCGAAGCCGGAGCCCCGTTCGGCGTGCGCGAGGGCCAAGCGCAGCTCGCCGGCGGCGATCGCGGAGATCATCGCTTCGCGCTGGGGCGGGCTCGCGCCATGGCGCAGCACGCCGCCGCCGAGCACGACCGTCGGCAGATATGGCTCCAGCACCAGCGAGCGGCCGAACGCCTCCTCGATCAGCATCGTCTCGACCGCGCCGCCGCCGAAGCCGCCATCAGCTTCGGCGAACGGCGCTCCGAGCAGGCCGAGCTCCGCGTACTGGCGCCAGAGGTCCTCGCTAAACCCCAGCGCTGTAGCGCCATAGGCCTTGCGGCTTTCGAAGCCGTAGCGCTCCTTCATCAGGCGAGCGAGGTTGTCGCTGAGCTGCCGCTGCTCGTCGCTGAGATCGAAATCCATCGTTCAGAGCCCCAGAATCGCCTTGGCGATGATCGACCGCTGAATTTCGTTGGAGCCGCCGTAGATCGAGACCTTGCGCGTGTTGAAATAGGTCGGCGCGATCGTCGAGGCCCAGTCCGGGCCGACCGGGGGCTCGTTCCAGCGCTCGCCGTCCTCGCGCTCCGGCTGGAACGGCAGCGCATAGGGGCCGACGACGTCCATCAGCAACTCGGTCGTCGCCTGCTGCAGTTCGGAGCCCTTGATCTTGAGCACCGAGGACATCGGGTTCGGCTTGGGCTTCTCTCCCGGACGGATCGCGGAGATCACGCGCATCTGCGTCATTTCCAACGCCTTCAACTCGACCTCGACTGCGGCGAGCTTCATGCGGAACATCGGATCGTCCATCTTGGGTTTCTCGCCATAGGTCGGCAGCGCCGCGAGCCGGCGGATTTTGGCGAGCCGCGCCTTGGACACGCCGACGCGTGCGATGCCGCTGCGCTCGTTGCTGAGAAGGAATTTGGCGTAATCCCAGCCCTTGTTCTCCTGCCCGACGATGTTCTCGGCCGGGATTTTCACGTTGTCGAGGAAGACCTCGTTGACCTCATGGCCGCCGTCGATCGTCTGGATCGGGCGCACCGCGATCCCCGGCGACTTCATGTCGACGAGGAAGAACGAGATGCCCTCCTGCTTCTTCACCGAGGCGTCGGTGCGCGCGAGCACGAAGATCCAGTCGGCGTATTGGGCGAGCGTCGTCCAGGTCTTCTGGCCGTTGATCACCCAGCCATCGCCCTCGCGCTTGGCGCTGGTGCGCAGCCCCGCGAGGTCCGATCCGGCGCCCGGCTCCGAAAAACCCTGGCACCACCAGTCGCGCAGGTCGACGATGCGCGGCAGGAACCGCTCTTTTTGGGCCTGCGAGCCGAAAGTGTGGATCACCGGCCCGACCATGCTGGTTCCGAACGCGAGCGATTCCGGAGCATGTCCGCGCTGGATTTCGTCGTTGAAGATCGAGAGCTTGATCGGGCTCCAGCCCGTGCCGCCCCATTCGACCGGCCAATGCGGAACCGACCAGCCCTTCGCCGCCAGAATGCGGGTCCAGGCGACCATGTCGTCCTTGCTGGCATGCCGCCCCGAAGCGAGCTTGTCGCGAATCGCGGCGGGCAGGTTGTCGCGCACGAAGCTGCGCACTTCTTCGCGGAACGAGACTTCATCCGCGCTGAAACTCAGGTCCATCGCTCGCTCCTCCCGCATCGGCGTGGCCGCCGACCCCGGACTCTTCGACCAAAGCGGCGATCCGGTCAACTGGAAGGCGGCGCCGCCTTCCCCCGCCTCTCTCGAGGGGAGGGCTAGGGATCGAGCGGAGCGAGACGGCTCCGCAGTGCGCCTGAAAGAGTTTATGAGCGCTTCGTCGCCTGAAATGCTCGATCGCGGTCGTCTGACCGATCAGAGCCATCTCGCTCCGCTCGATCGCCCTCATCTGTCATTGCTTCGCAATGACACCCCCGACAAATGCTCTTGCATTTGTCTCGGCCCCACAAGGGGGGAAGGGGAGCGCTGCTACTCCGCCGCCTGGCTGGGAATCGCGGGCGCGGCGAGGCGCTCGTCCTTGAGCAGGCCCGCCACGAGAAACGCGATTTCGATCGCTTGTTCCGCGTTCAGGCGCGGATCGCAATAAGTATGATAGCGATCGTGCAGATCGCTTTCCGAGATCGCCCTCGCGCCGCCGGTGCACTCCGTCACGTTCTTGCCGGTCATCTCGAGATGGACGCCGCCCGCATAGGTCCCCTCGGCGCGGTGCACCGCGAAGAACGATCCGATCTCCGAGACGATCCGCTCGGTCGGCCGCGTCTTATAGCCGGTCGAAGTCTTGATCGTGTTGCCGTGCATGGGATCGCAGACCCACAGCGGTTTGCGTCCCTCGCGCTTCACGGCGCGAATCAGCGCCGGCAGGCAGGCCTCCACCTTGTCGGCGCCGAAGCGGCAGATCAGAGTCAGGCGGCCCGGCTCCTGCGCGGGGTCGAGCGCGTCGATCAGACGGACGAGGTCGTCGGGCTGCATCGAGGGCCCGCATTTCAGGCCGATCGGATTGCGGATGCCGCGGGCATATTCGACGTGCGCGCCGCCGAGTTGGCGGGTGCGGTCGCCGACCCAGAGCATATGGCCCGATGTCGCGTAATATTCGCCCGAAGTCGAGTCGAGCCGCGTCATCGCCTGTTCGTAGCCGAGCAGCAGCGCCTCGTGCGAGGTGTAGAAGTCGGTCGCGCGCAGTTCCGGATGCGCCTCCGCGTCGAGACCGATCGCGCGCATGAACCCGAGCGTCTCGGTGATCCGGTCCGCGAGTTCCTGGTAGCGCCCGGACTGCGGGCTGTCTTTGACGAAGCCGAGCATCCAACGGTGGGCGTTCTCGAGATTGGCGTAGCCGCCGCTCGCGAACGCGCGCAGCAGGTTGAGCGTCGCGGCGGACTGGCGATAGGCCTCGACCTGCCGTCGCGGATCGGGCTCGCGCGCCTGCGGGGTGAACTCGATATCGTTGACGATGTCGCCGCGATAGGCCGGCAGCGAGACGCCGCCGATCGTCTCGACGTCGGACGTGCGCGGCTTGGCGAACTGCCCGGCGACGCGCCCCACCTTCACGATCGGCGACGCCGCCGCGAAGGTCATCACCACCGCCATCTGCAGGAAGACGCGGAAGAAATCCCGAATGTTGTCTGCGGAATGCTCGGCGAAGCTCTCCGCGCAATCGCCCCCTTGCAACAAAAAGGCCTCGCCCGCCGCCGCCTTGCCCAACGCCCGTTTGAGCTTGCGCGCCTCGCCTGCAAAAACCAGCGGCGGATAGCCGGCGAGCTGGCGCTCGACCGCCGCCAGCGCGGCGCGGTCGTTGTAGACCGGGGCCTGCTCGATCGGCTTGGCCCTCCAGCTCTCGGGACTCCAATTCGTCTGCGCCATCGCCCTACGCCTTTAGAACAGCCGGCGGGACGCCATTCGCCCCCGCTTCCTCCGCAAGAGCCGTCTATACAGGAGCGCGAGGCCGATGGCGATTGCAATTCCCCTCCCCGTAAGAACGGGGAGGGGCGAAGAGGCGCCGGCAATTCCCCTCCCCGCATCTTGCGGGGAGGGGGTTAGGGGTGGGGGCCGCTTCCAGAAACTCAGGCCATCCGCCGCCAGCCAAAGAGCCCCACCCCCGACCCCTCCCCGTAAGAACGGGGAGGGGAGAAGAGAAGAGACTTGAGGCCGACCCCGCCATACGATCCAAGTCCCCTCGGTAATAACCTCCACTTGAAATTTCTGCCGGAATACGCGTAGGCTCCCGGGAGAACGATATCGTCGGCGGACCTGGATCAGCAATCAAAAATTCGAAAGTTCATGCCGCTCTCGCCGTTGCGAGTGTCCCTCCCGATAGGCCCGGCGCAACGGAGCTCTTCGCCGTGGAATTGCTTGCAAATAATCCGATCGTCCCGATCGTGCTCGCCTGCACACTGTCGGCTGTTGCACTGAGCCTCGCCGCCTTTGTGACCAAGTCGGATTTCGTCGCCAGCGCGGCGGCGCCTGCGGTTTTTTTGATCGGCTACTACGCGACCTATCAAAAAGTGCCGCCGTTTCCGCCCGTCGGTTCGACGAACAAGATATTCTACATTGCGCTTTTCGCGACCCTCGGCGGGTTTGTTCTCGACCGGATCGCGGTCGGCCCTCTTCCTCGCGCCGCGGCGAGCCTGGTCGTTTCGCTCCTCGCCGCCGTGTGGATCGCGTTCGCGCAGCTGGATTCGCCGGACGCCGATTTGATCGTGACCGGCGGCGCCGTGATCCTGGTCGGCGCGCTCGTCCTCTGGCGCGTCTGCATGATCGCGGCGGCGGCGAAGCCCGAGGGCGGCGGCGCGGTGGCGTTGGCGCTGCTCGCAGCGCTCGCGGCCGTATTCGCGCCGGTCGCTTTGTTCGGCGGCTCCTCGACAAGCGTGGGTCTCTGCCTCGGCTTCGCGATCGGACTCGGCATCTGTTCGCTCGGTCTCATGCTCGCTCCACGCTCGCTCGGGACCATGGCCGTCCTGGGCGCCGGCGGCGGATTGCTGGCGGTGATCGATACGGTGGTACTGATCACCCAAGAAGCCGATCTCATCGCACTGGCGCTCGTCGCGCTCTCACCCTTGCTCGGACCGTTTGGCGTCAGGCTGCTGCCCGGAAATCTGCGTGGGTCGAGCGCGCTGGTATGGGTAGCGACCGGAATCGCCGCCTTGTCACCGCTCCCGGTGATCGTGACGTTGCTGTTCCTGCGTCACGAAAATCCCCTAGCACACTGAGGAAACCTCCATGCGCCTTCCCTCCTTGACTGCTTTCGTAGCCCTAGCCGGATTGGTCGTGGCATCGCCGTCGAGCGCGGCCGACTACAAGCTCGACCCGAACCACACTCATATTCTGTTCCTCGTCGATCATCTCGGGTTTTCGAAAATGATTGGCCTGTTCACCAACTTCACCGGCGCCGTCAGTTTCGACCCGGCCAATCCCGAGGCCAGCAAATTGAATGTGGCGATCAAGACCGCGAGCCTGCAGACGCAGTTCCCCCCACGCGACTCCGACCTGAAGGGGGCCGACTGGTTCAACGTCAAGGAGTTTCCGCAGATGACCTTCGTCGGCTCGACCTTTACAAAGAAGGACGACAAAAGCGGCGAGATCGTTGGAAATCTCACCCTGCTCGGAGTCACCAAGCCGGTGACCCTCGCGGTCACCTTCAACAAAGCGGGCGTGCGCGGCGACGGGGCCAACGCGGTCGGTTTTTCGGCCCGCGGCAGCCTGAAGCGGTCGGACTTCGGGATGAAGACCGCGGTTCCCTACATCGGCGACGACGTCGATCTCATGATTGAAACCGAGGCGACCAAGTAAGTCTCTTGCGCGGGCAATTCCCCTCCCCGTAAGAACGGGAGGGGACAAAGAGGCGCCGGCGATCCCCTCCCCGCCTCTTGCGGGGAGGGGCCAGGGGTGGGGCGGGCGGGGTTTCCGCAACTGCAAGGCCCGCCTCCGGCCAAAGAGCCCCACCCCCGACCCCCCCCGTAAAGAACAGGGAGGGGAGAAGAGGCGCCGCGTATGCCTCACAACGGCTTCCCGATCGCAGCGGGCAGGCTGGAAGAACGCCCCAGTCCCGCCAGCACCGCGAGCGCGATGATATAAGGCGCCATCTGCACGACATAGGAGCTGACCGGCACGCCGAAGCCTTGCAGCCTGAGCTCGAACGCTTCGGCGGCGCCGAATACGAGGCAAGCCGCCGCCGCGCCCCACGGCGTCCAGCGTCCGACGATCAGCGAGGCCAGCGCGAGGTAGCCGCGCCCGCCAGTCATTCCGTCTGTGAACGTGCCGATCTGTTGCAGCGACAGCACCGCGCCGCCCAGCCCCGCGACGGCGCCGCAGGCGATCACGGCAGCCATACCCACACGCGCGGGATCGCCGCCCGAGGCGAACACCGCCTCCGGGTTCTCGCCCGTCGCGCGCAGCGTCAGTCCGGCTTGCGTGCGGCCCAGAAACAGCGTCAGCGCCAGACAGGCGAGCGCCGCCAGATAGGTCAGCGGCGGCAGCGAGAACAGCAGCGGACCGATCACCGGAATATCGGCGAGACCGGGAATCGGCCAAGCGCCGAGCGGGGACAGATGAATGGCGATCGGCTTCCCGCCGCCCGCCAGCACGCGCAAGAGGTAGCTTGTCAGGCCCAGCGCCACGATGTTCGCTGTCAGCCCCGTCACCATGTTGTCGGCGCGCCAGCGCACCGCCACGACCGCGACCGCCAGCCCGATCGCGGCTCCGCCGACGAGCGCCATCGCGACCCCGATGAGGTCGCTGCCGCTCGCCCAGGCCGCAACGGTCGCCGCGAAGGCGCCGGCAAGCATCATCCCCTCGAGGCCGACCGCGAACACGCCCGCGCGCTCGCTCAGGATCCCGCCGAGCGCCGCGAAAATCAGCGGCGTTGCGATGCGAATGGCGGCGGCGAGGAAATCGATCACAGCCGGCGCGCCGTCGCCGCGAGAACGAACAGCATCGTCAATCCCTCGATCACCGTCACCAACGCCGAGGGCACGCCGATCTGCCGCTGCATCGATTGCGAGCCGACCTCCAGCAATCCGACGAACAGCGAGGCCGGCACGATGGCGAGCGGCTCCAGCGCGCCGAGCAGCGCGACCGTCACCGCCTTGAAGCCGAAGCCGAGCGAGAAGCCTTCGATCAGCCGGTGATGGACTCCCAGAACCTCGATGCCGCCGGCGAGGCCGGCGAGCGCCCCCGCGAGCCCCATCGCGCTCCAGGTGAGCCGCGGCACGGAAAATCCGGCATAGGCCGCCGCGGGCCTTGAGCTTCCCACGACGCGGAGGGCGAAGCCGAAGCCGGTCCTCCACAGCAAGAAGGAAAGCGCGGCAGCCGCGACGATTGCGATCAGAAAGCCCGCATGGGCGTCCCATCCCTCCCATTCCGGCAGCCATGCCGAGACCGGCATCAGGGGCGATTGCAGGAAGCCGGCGCCGAACTGCCCGAGCGGCCCGGCCAGGACCTGCTGCACCAGCAACAGCGCGACGAAGTTCAGCAGCAGCGTCGCGAGCACCTCATGCACGCGCCGTCCGAGATGGATCGCAGTCGCGACGCCCGCCCAGGCGGCGCCGGCGAGCGCGCCGCCTAGCAGCGCCGCCACGATCAGCAACGCCGGCGGGCCGCTCGGCCAGGCCAGCGCGACCGCCGCGGCGCCGATGCCGCCTACCGCAATCTGGCCTTCGGCGCCGATGTTGATGATCCCGGCGCGAAAACACATCGCCACGCCGGCGCCGCTGATCAGATAGGGCGTGGTGCGGTTGAGCGCGATGCCGATCTGGTGCCTCGAGCCGACTGCGCCAGACGCCATCGCCGCGAAAGCGGTCAGAGGGTTGTGGCCGGATAGCGCGATCAGCGCGGCGGCGCAGAGCATCGAGAGCGCCACGGCGAGCCCGATGCGGCCGGCCAGCCCGAGCTGCAGCCGGAGCCGGAGGCTCGGCCGTGTCGATGCGATCGGCCGCGCTGAAACCCGCTGGGTCATGCCGCGCGCCCGGACATCCAGAGCCCGATCTGCCGCAAGTCCGCCGCAGCGCGCGCGACTACCCCAGCGAAACCGCCGCCCGCCAGCACCGCGATCCGGTCGCTGATCGCGAGCACCTCTTCCAGCTCCGAGGAAATATAGAGCACCGCGGCCCCGGAATCGCGCAGCGCGGTAACGCGGTCGAGGACGAAACGGGTCGCGCCGGGATCGAGGCCCCAGGCGGCTTGGTGCGCGACCAGCACCGCGGGCGCACGGTCGAGCTCCCGCGCGACCACGATCTTCTGCTGATTGCCGCCGGAGAGCCGCGCCACCACCGCGCCCGGATCGGGCGCGCGGATGTCGAAATCGGACATCAGGGTCCGCGCCTTTGCGAATCCGGAGCGCCGCGTCAGGAACGCGCCGCGCGCATAGGGCGGCCGGTCGCTGTCGCGCAGCATCAGGTTGTCGGTGATCGACATCGTCCGCACGAGCGCGGTATGGCCGCGATCCGCCGGCATATAGGCCAGCCCCGCGCGCACCCGGTCTGCGACGCTCGCCCGCGTGATCTCGCGCCCATCGAGTGCTAAGGTCCCCGCTCGTGTTGGTCGCAGACCCGCGAGGGATTCCGCGAGTTCGATCTGCCCGTTGCCGTCCACGCCGGCGACGCCGAGGATTTCGCCGGCGCGCAGCTCGAAGGTCAGGGGCGCGAGCCCCGGCGCGGCGAGACCCTGGACAGCCAGCCGCACGGCCCCCGGCGCGCGGTTGTTTGGCGTGTACGGGGCCGTTATGTCGCGCCCGACCATCATTTCGGCGAGCTGGGCGCGGCTGACCCCCGCCACCGCCGCGCGGCCGGCCACACGGCCCGCGCGCAAAACCACCACTTCGTCGCAGACTTCCAGAACCTCGGGCAGCTTGTGCGTGATGAAGACAACGCCCTTGCCTTCCCCGCGCAGCCGCCTGAGAATCGTCAGCAGGTCGGCGACTTCGCTCGGAGCGAGGTTGGAGGTCGGCTCGTCCAGCACGAGCAGTTCAGCCTCGCGTAGAATGGCTTTCAGAATTTCCACGCGCTGCCGGCGCCCCAGCGGGAGATCGCCGATGCGCGCGTTCGGATCGAGGTCCAGCCCGAACCGCCGGCTTGCCTCGCGGACGCGGTTTGCGATCGCCGCGCGGCGTAAGACGCGGCCTGCCTCGCGCCAGCCGAGCATGACGTTCTCCACGACGCTCATCGCCTCGACCAGCATGAAATGCTGATGGATCATCGCGATGCCCGCCGCCATCGCGTTTCCCGGACGGTGACCCACGAGCGGCCGGCCGCGAAACACGATGCTCCCGGAGTCGGCGGGGATCATGCCGAACAGCACCTTCATCAAGGTGCTCTTGCCCGAACCGTTCTCGCCGAGCAGCCCGACGATCTGGCCGGGGCGCACGTCGAAGTCGACGCCGTCGTTGGCGCGCAACGCGCCGAAGCAACGAACGATGCCGCGCATTTCGAGAAGGTCGGTCATGCCGCCTCTGGCGCGGGCGCCGCGGGACTCCCCTCCCTGCTCTTGCGGGGAGGGGTCGAGGGTGGGGTCTTCGAGCCGACGTACAACGGTCCCCGCGTTCCCGGCTGCGGCGCGCGCCCCACCCCTGACCCCTCCCCGTAAGGACGGGGAGGGGAAATCACAGCTACCTCAAGACCCGCCGCGCGCGTCCGCGCGCGTCGGCGCGACCTTCATTTCGCCGGAAGCGAATTTCTTCGCCATGTCCTGCAGCTCGGTGACGACGGCGGCGGGCACGATCGGGTTGAACGGCTTGCCTTCCTCGTACATCAGCGTGCCGCCCGTCACCGGCGCGGTGTCGTAGCCGTATTGGACGAACGTTCCGAACAGCTTGCCGTCTTTGACCTGATCGGCGGTATTGCCGAACATGGCGGGCCAGTCCTCGAGAATGTTGGTCAAGACGAGATCGGGCGCGATCTTGGTCTGGTCGAAGCCACGGCCGGTGACGTAGACGTGCTTCTCCTTCGCCGCCTGGACGAGGCCCGCCTCGGCCGCATTCAACTTGCCGGTGAGGACGTCGGCGCCCTGCGCGATCAGCGACAACCCGGCTTCCTTCGCCGCCGCCGCGTCCTCCATGTCCTTGACGTAGAGAATGGTCACCGAGGCGCCCGCCTTGGTCGCGCAGATGCGGAAGCCGCCGGCCTGCGCGGTGATGTTCGGCACGCCCTCGAGGCCGTAGACGCCGGCGACCTTGTGCGCCTTGCTCATGTGCGCCGCGAGCACGCCGAGCTGGCAGCCGAATTGCGCGTTGTTCCAGTCGATCGACATCACGTTGGGCGCCTGGCCCTCGTTGCCGCTCACCGCGATGAACTGGGTCTTCGGAAACTTCGGCGCCACCTGCTCCATCGCCGAGACGAAGCGGCCGGAATGCCCCATGACGATCTTGTAGCCCTGGCTGGCGAAATCGCGCATCGCCTCGCCTTCGTCGGCGTCGGTGACGTTTTCCGTGTAGGCGGTCATGAAACCGTGCGGCTTGAGGCTGAGCAGGATGGAATAGCCGAGCGCGTTCCAGCTCTGGTCGTTGACGCTGCCGGGCAGCAGCATGGCGGCCTTGTCCTCGGCGGCGGCCGGCGCGGCGGACAGCGCCGCCGCGAACACCGCTGCGGCGCCGACGCCGCGCCAAAGGCTGCCCAAGAATTGTGCGCTCATGTACGTCTCCTTGCTGATTTCCCCGCGGTCAGCGGAGCTTAGACGGGATCGACGAAATTACAAGCAATCGGCACGCCATGGCGGATTCCCCTCCCCGTCTTTACGCGGAGGGGAGCATTACACCCGAACGATCGCTGCGATCGGCGCCTCGCCGGGCGCGCACTGGTGCTCCGTGCCGCCGGAAACGAATATCGCGGAATCGCCGGTGACCGAGGCGATCACCGCGCCCAGCGCGGCCCGCGCGTGGCGTTCGTAGTTGATGTCGGCGTCCGACAGCATCGTCGTGCGCCGCCCGCGCAGCATTCCGTTCGGCGGCGCCTCGGCCTTGGCGAAGATGGCGACGATCTGCCTGGGATCGAGCGAGGATGAAGTCTCGCCCGACGCATTCCCAGCGGCGGCGCGAACGGCGTCGACATCGACGACGTCGCGAAGCACCGCGTGCCCGATCGCCAGGTCGCCGCCCGCCGTCGGCGAATTGCCGAACAAGAGAACTTCGCAATTCTTCAGTTCGCCGCCCGCCGACGTGTTGGCGACCTCGGTGAACAAACCCATCGTTTGCGCGATCACGTCGTCGCTCAAGGCCGATTCCGCGACCTCGCCGAGCGCCACCGCAACGCCGAGAGCGGTAGCGCCCCGGGCGAACGGCTTCGAGCCGTTCGGATCGCGCGTGACCAATCTGGCGCCGCGCCGGTCGGCGTCGGCGATCGCGGCGGGCGTCAGCAGCGGGCCCTTGACCTGGACGTAATGCACGTCCGAGGCCGTCGAAATGCCCGCCTCGGCCTGCGCCTTGCGCACCGCGGCCGCCACTTCGCGGACCTCGGCCATCGTGCCGACTTCCTCGGGCAGCAGATCACGGGTGACCGCGATGCCCAGTGCGAGGCGCTTGCCGCCGGCCGCGGGGGCGGCGCTGCGCGTGAATACGGTCGCGTGCGGGCTCAGCACGCCCTCCGTGCCGCCGGACCAGACGAAAGCGACGCGCTTCGCGGCTTCGTCGGCGGAGACGCCGAGACGGCGCGCGAGCGCGAGCGAAAATGCGAGTGTTGCGAAACCGCGCGTAAAATCGTTGGCGCCGCCGTTGCCCTCGGTCTTGCCGATCAGGGCGACGATTTCCTTCGGGTCGATCGCGCCTTCGTCGATGAGACGCTCCAGGCCGGAAACGTCGCTCGGACTGTTCATCAGCACTTTGTGGACGCCGATACGCATTTCGTCTCCTCCCCATCGAGCGTCATGGCCGGGCTTGTCCCAGGACTTGTCAAGGCGATCCACGTCGCCCGGCCGCGTCGCACTCTCATATACTGTCGGCTCCCGATCGGCTAAGCTTTTTGACCGCGTGCAAGCCACGTAGACGGCCTGGACATAGGGCGTTCGGAAGAACGCCCGTCCTTCGACGTGCCATGCCCGGCCATGACGGAAATGACGGAGGAAGCGCCATGTCCAGCCACGAACCCATCATGGACGTCGCCCATCTCGGTCATATCGAACTCTTGACGCCGACGCCGGAGCGCAGCCTCGCGTTCTTCGTTGACGTGCTCGGGATGACCGAAAGCGGGCGCTTCGGAGACTCGGTCTATCTGCGCGGCTGGGACGACTACGAGCGCTATTGTCTGAAGCTGACGGGGTGGAACACCTCCGGCCTCGGGCATGCCGCGTTCCGCGTGCGCAGCCCGCAGGCGCTGGAGCGGCGCGTGAAAGCGCTGAAAGACGCGGGCGCGGGAATCGGCTGGGTCGAGAACGAGCTCGGGCATGGCCCGGCCTACCAATTCCACGATCCCGACGGCCATCTGATCGAAATCTATTGGGAGACCGAGTGGTATCAGGCGCCGCCCGCGCTGAAGCCATCGCTCAAAAACCAGGCGCAGCGTTTTCCCGCGCGCGGCGTCAACGTGCGACGCATCGATCATTTCAACTGTCTGGCGGCCGACATCAAAGCCAACCGGGAATTCTTCGAGCGGACGCTCGGCTTTCGACTGACGGAGCAGATCGTGCTCGACAGCGGCGTCGAGGCCGGCATGTGGCTCACCTGCACCAACAAGAGCTACGACTTCGCCTATGCGCTCGAGGCGCATGGGATGAAAGGCCGCTTCCATCACGTGACCTTCGCGCTCGACAGCCGCGAGGAGATTTTGCGCGCGGCCGACATTTTTCTCGAAAACGGGGTCTTCATCGAGACCGGGCCGCACAAGCATGCGGTCCAGCAGACGTTCTTTCTCTACGTCTACGAACCCGGCGGCAATCGCGTGGAAGTCGCCAACGCCGGCGCCCGGCTCATCCTGGCGCCGGACTGGAAGCCTATCGTCTGGACGGAGGACGAGCGCAAGAAGGGCCAGGCCTGGGGCCTGAAGACGATCGAGAGTTTTCACACCCACGGCACCCCACCCTTGCCGGGAGAGTGACTCTCCCCTCCCCGCCTCTTGCGGGGAGGGGCCGGGACTCTCCCCTCCCCGTTCTCACGGGGA
>DASXYQ010000279.1:0-3341 GCA_036502445.1 Roseiarcus sp.
CCCCAAGCGTCGCTCGAATGGTCAGTACGGCTGTCCTATCTCGCTAACGATGACAGAAACGCGGCGTCGATACAAGCGGTCGCGCAGCGCCGTCGCGCATTTTTTTGCGTGACGAGCGTCGGCGTGCGATGGCCTTGCCAAGGTCGGACCGCACGGGCAAGAGGCCTTTCGCGCGAAGCCTGCGGATGAGGACGTCCTGATGAATTTTGCGAGCGACAATGGCGCGGGGGTCGCGCCCGCGATTCTGGAGGCGATCGTCGCCTCCAGTCGCGTGAACGCGCCGGCCTATGGCGCGGACGCGTTTACAGCGCGCGCGGAAGCGCTTCTGTCCGAGGTTTTCCAAAAGCAGGTCACGGCGTTTCTCGTTCCCACGGGAACCGCAGCCAACGCCCTCGCGCTCAGCGCGCTCGTGAGGCCCTGGGAGGCGATTTTCTGCCACGAGGAATCGCATGTCCATGACGACGAATGCGGCGCGCCGGAGTTCTTCGCAGCCGGCGCCAAACTCGTCGGTATCCCCGGCCTCGCCGGCAAGATCACCCCAGAGGTCTTCGGCGAGACGCTCGCGCGCTATCCGCGCGGCCTCGTGAAAGCTTCGCAACCCGGCGCGCTCTCGCTCTCGCAAGCCACCGAGGCCGGCACGCTCTATACCGTGGCGGAAATCGAGAGCTTGGCGTCGCTTGCGCACAAGGCCGGAATCTGGGTCCATATGGATGGCGCGCGGTTCGCCAATGCGATCGTGGCGCTGAACGCCACGCCGGCCGAGATGACGTGGCGAGCGGGTGTGGATGCGGTCTCGTTCGGCGCGACGAAGAACGGCGCGCTGGCCTGCGAGGCAGTGGTGTTTTTCGATCCCGACAGAGCCGCGCAATTCGCCTTTCAGCGCAAGCGCGGCGGTCACACCTTGTCCAAGGGGCGCTTCCTCGGCGCGCAAATGGAGGCCTATCTGACGGATGGCCTGTGGCTCACCAACGCTCGCCGCGCCAACGCCGCCGCGTCGACGCTCGCCGAAAGCCTGCTCCGAGCGCCGGGCGTGCGCCGGGCCTGGCCGACGGAGGTCAACGAGGTCTTCGTCGTCGCGCCGCGCGTCCGCGCCGAAGCCTGGCGCCGAGCCGGGGCGAAATTCCATGACTGGCCTACGCGCGCGCTCGCGAGCGAACTGGCGCCGGGGCCGGAAGAAACGCTGCTTCGACTGGTGACGTCGTTCGAGACCAGCCGAGCCGAAATCGACGCGCTGGTCGGGATCGCGCAACCGTGAAAGGATGCCCCATCCCCGCCTTAATTTTTGGCAAGAACTCAAATACGATGCGGGTTGTGGCGTTCAGGGGAGTTTTGCTCGATGATCGGAAATTCAATGCCGGGTCGCTCGCGTCAGGCGAGGCGGAGGGCTCTCTGGAGCGCGGCCTCGGCCGCCATCCTGATCCTGATCGCTCCCGCGGCGAGAGCGCAATTCTTCTTTAACCTCTTTGAGCCTCCGGCAATGCGGGTCGCGCACCAGCTCGAGGTGGAAGGTTACGATGTGCGGGGTCTCGCCCGGCGCGGCGACGTCTTTGTCGCCGATGTCGTGGCCCAGGGAGGCGATCGCGAACGGTTGGTCATCGACGCTCACACGTCCCGCATAGTGGAGCGCTTCCCGTCCGTTGCGACTCGTGGGCGCGACGATCGCTACGGCTATGGGCGCGGTCGGGAAGACCCGGACTCATGGGACGCGCCCCGGCCGCCTTTCGCGATCCCGCCGCGACCGCACGACGAGGTCGCGCGCACCGATCCCTTCGCCAAACCCAACGTTGGCGAGGACGGGATGAACGGCCCAGCGCCTCCGCCGTTAGAGCTCGACAGAGCGAAGCCCAAGCCTCACGTCGTAAAGAGAAAGCCCGCATCCGCCGCTCCGGTCGCCAAGGACGCACCTTCGGCTCCCCCGGCGACCGAGGCGGTCGCCCCGACGCCGACCCCGAACCCAGCCACCGTCGGCACGACGCCGCCGAACGCGCCGGCGGCCGAAAGTCAAAAGCCGGTCTCGCCTACCGCCAAAGTTCCGGAGGAAACGCCGAGTCCAACCGTCGAAGCCAAACCCGCCGGAGAGGGGAAATCTGTAGCGGAGGCGAAGCCTGACGTGGAGCTGCGCTCCGTAACTCAGAAGCCGGCTACGGAAGCGTCGCCGGTGACCCAGACGAAGCCGATCGAGGCGAAACCTGTCCCAGAGACCAAACCCGTGGCGGAGGTGAAGGCGACCGCGCCAGCGACGGCGCCGCGCACGGAAAAGAAGTCGAAGGCCGTGAACGACGTACCCGTCAATCCGCTCGACTAGGACCAAGCGCTGGCTCGCAATTGTGCGGCCCGCCGCCCCTCTCCCCGCTTCTTGCAGGGAGGGGTGCGGGGATCGATCGCACCGCCGATCGCCTGTCGCCCCTCCACGAACCTCGCGAGGGCGAACTCGCGTTGGTGAGGATGACACGTCTCTGCGGAGCGCCAGCATTCCCGGCAGTCATGCGCGGGCTCGACCCGTGCATCCAGGGCCGAGTTCCACAGGATAATCGCCGAAGGCGCGCCGTCGTCCGCTATTGTTGGATGTCCTCGTGATGATGACGATGACCCTGGCCGCCCGAGGACGGCGCAGCGGGTTTGTTGGTGACCGCCTCGATCGTAGCTCCCTGGCCGATCTTGCCGTCCAGCCACTCCATCGCCTCGTCGCTGACGACGACACGACCGTCCGCGGCGATTTTCTTGCAGGCGTCAGGATTCTTTTCCCCGGTAACGCAGATCGCGACATGAAACGTCTTGATGATCACCGTAGCGTTGGCGCTGCCGGGAAATCCGATCAGGGCGAGCAAAGCCAGGACGGAGAGCGCACCCTTGATTTTCTTTGTTCGCATCAATTCTCTCCCAGTCGAGCGGCTTTTGACGAACCCTCCCAATGACCGCCTCAGCAATGGAATAGGTTGCCTCCGCGTAAACGTCCAATAACAGAGCTGTGAGGCGGCGCCGCTCGCGGCCGGATTCGCGCGATCTCGCACCTTTGGAAAGTGCACTATTTTACGTCGGGCATGGCCGACAGCGTGCCTCATCGCGAGCAGGAGCCGCGTTTCCGATGGAGGCGTGTCGTTGTTCGAAGCCAACGCGGCGATGGTTGTGATCGCCCCTCCGCCTGAGCCGGGTCTGGGAGTATCGTCGCGGCCCGGTTGCCGCTACACTCGAGGCCGCGAAGCGAATGGCGCTGTCGCGAGCCCTGCTGGTGGAGGCGGTAAGTGACGTGTTCGATCGAATTGCGACGGTCGCGATGATGGGCGCACGTTCTATCTGACCGAGCTCGCCCCGATGCGCGACGCGCTCGCCGCCGCGGGCCG
>DASXYQ010000280.1:0-3645 GCA_036502445.1 Roseiarcus sp.
CGGGTGTAGCTCAGCACGAAATGCGCCACGGCCAACAGCAGCGCCGTGAAGATGATGATCCAGGGAACGCCGAACAGCGATTTGGAGCCGAGCGTGAGCACGAGCGAGGGCACGCTATAGGCGATCTGCCCGCGCACCAGGACCGCCGAAATGCCGGCGCCGATCTGCATCATCGCGAGCGTCATTATGAACGAGGGGATGCCGATCCTGGTCACGCCGAACGCGGTGACCAGCCCGAGGCCGAAACAGGCTGCAAGCGCCAGAATGATCGCGAGCCAGCCGGGCAGGGGAATATTCGCGATGTTGACGTAGTCCGGCTGCAACGTGAAAAACGTCAGCACGATCGCCGTCGCATTGGCGATGGCGCCGACGCTGAGGTCGATCTCGGCGGTCAGGATCACGAACGTCAATCCGACGGCGATGATTCCCGTCACCGAGGCCTGCTGCAGGATGTTGACGAGATTGCCAAGCGTCGCGAAGGCGGGCGCGGCGAACGAGAAGAAACCCACCAGGATCAGCAGGGTCGCAAACGGCGCGATGTTGCGCAACTGGTCGCGCAGCATGCGGCCGAGGCTGAAGGCGCTGCGGCGCGGAGCGGCGTCGGCGTCAGGCGAATCCATTCCCACCGCTCCTCAAGCCGCCGCCAGAAGGCGGTCTTTGCTGATCGCGCAATCCTTGAATTCGCTCGCCAGCTCGCCCTTGCGCATGACGAGCACTCGATCGGCGAGCGAAAGCACCGTCTCCGGCTCGGTCGAGAGGACAATCACCGCCATTCCCTCCGCCGCGAGCGATTTCACGATCCGCACCACGTCCTCCTTCGCGCCGACGTCCATGCCGCGGGTCGGCTCGGCCAGCACCAGCACCTTGGGAGCGCGCGTCAGCCATTTCGCGAGCGCGACCTTCTGTTGATTGCCGCCGGAAAGCGCGCCCAATCTCGCATCGACGCCCGGCGGGCGAACCCCGAGGCGTTGCGTCTGCGTTCTCGCCTGCGCGCGCTCGGCGCTCGGTTTCAGCAGCCAGCGCGAAACATGTTCGAGAAACGCGATCGAGACGTTGCGGTAGATCGGCTCCTCGCGAAACAGCATCGCGCGCCGGCTTTCTGCGACGTAACCCACCCCCGCGCGCTTGCCCGCTGTCGTGTTGGCGAGCCGGACGACGCCGCCGCTCATCTCGAGGGCGCCGCTTTCCGGCTTCAGCTTGCCGAACAGCGTGCGCGCGAGTTCGATCTGCCCGCAGCCCATGAAGCCGTAAACCCCGAGCACCTCGCCCGCGCGGGCGACGAACGAGAGGTCGCGATAGAAGGGCGCCAATGTCAGGCCGCGCGCCTCCAGCACTATCGGCGCGTCCGGATGGCTTTTCAGCGCGATGTCGCCGAGATAGCTCTCCTCGAGCTCCTCGCGGCCGGCGCCGATCATGCGCTCGATGATCCAGCTCTTGTCTATGCGCTCTTTACCAAGGACTGGCCCCACAGCGGCGGTGGCGACGTGCGAGCCGTTGCGGAACACCGAGACTTCGTCCGATATCGCAAGGATGTCGTCGAGAAAATGCGAGATGAAGACGATGCTGCGCCCGCTGGTCCGCACGCGGCGCAACACCTCGAACAACCGCGCGATCTCGGGCGGCGAGAGGGCGGAGGTCGGCTCGTCCAAAATGACGATCCGCGCGCCGGAGAAAAGCACGCGCGCGAGCTCGACCAGCTGCTGCACGCCGATCGGATAATCGCCCAGACGCGCGCGGGGGTCGATCTCGAGGCCGAGGTTCTTCAGCTGCGCGACCGCCTCGCGAGCCATCCGCTTCCAGGCGACGAGGCCAAGAGCGCCGATTGGCTGCGAGCCGAGAAAGACGTTCTCCGCGACGGTGAGATCGGGCGCGACGCTGAGCTCCTGATGCACCATGCCGATGCCGGCGGCGCGGGCGTCGCGCGTAGAGCGGAAATGAACCGGCTCGCCGTCGATGCGCATTTCGCCGGCGTCGCCGGCGTGGACGCCGGCGATGATTTTCATCAGCGTGCTCTTGCCGGCGCCGTTCTCGCCCGCGACGCCGTGGATCGAGCCCGGCCGCAGCGCAAAATCGACGCCCCGCAACGCGTGGACGCCGCCGAACGCCTTGGTGACACCAGTAAGTTCCAAGCGCGGCGGCGCCATATTCGGGAGACCTCGAGGATATATTCTCCTCTCCCCGCCTCTTACGGGGAGAGGCCGGTGAGGGGCCTGGGTGAGTAGGAGTAGCCGGACTGTCAAAAGGCCGCGGCTACCGGGTCGGCCGCGGTCGCTAGTTGAAGGATTGCGCCGATGGGTGCGGCCAATCCCCCAAGCCCCTCACCCAACCTCTCCCCGCGAAGACGCGGGGAGAGGGGAAGGGGCCATTTCGCAGCGGTCCGACTCAGATCAGGAACTGCTCCTCCATCCAGATCATGCCGTCGGCGTTGGGCTTGGTGACGACGGGGCCGTCGGTGACGATGTTCTTCGGGATGCCCCCCGGGCCGGTCTTCTCCCCGTTCACGACCGCGTTGACGCCGGCGATGATCGCGCCGCCATGGATGCGGCAGGAGGGGTTGCGCACCGTCGCGTACATCGAGCCGTCCTGCACCGCCTTGATCGCCGGCGGCATCGCGTCGACGCCGCCGATCTTGGTCTCGGTGCGCCCTTTGGCCTGCATGACCTTGGAAGCCGCGAGCGCCATGTCGTCGTTGTGGAAGAACGCCGCGTCGATCTTGGGGTATTTTGTCAGCAGCGCCTCCCAAATACGCGCGACCTTGGTGACGTCCCAGTCGCCCGGCTGCTCGTCGAGCACCTGGATCTTCGGGAATTTCGAGACGACGGACTTGAACCCGCGTGCGCGCCCTTGCGCGCCCGTATGGCCGAGGGCGCCCTGCGTCATCACCATCGTGCCTTCGCCGTTGATCGCGTTGACCAGCGCCTGGGTGACCGAGGCGCCCATGAACTCGTTGTCCGGCGCGAGGAAGCTGTGGACGTTGATCGTGTCGAGCGGAGCGATCAGCGTATCCATGTCGATGACGGGGATCCCGGCGTCGATCATCTTGTTGACGGGCGCGGTCAAGGTGCCGATGCCGAATGCCTGGATGGCGACGAAGTCCCACTTCTGCGAGGCCATGTTGTCGATCGCCGAGCGCTGCTTGACCGCATCGAGCTGGCCGTCGAACCAGGTCACCTCGACGTTGAACAGCTTGCCCCAGTACTCAGCCGCCTGCTTGCCCTGGGCGCACCAGGTCGCCTGCAAGCCGGCGTTGGAGAATGCCGCCTTCAACGGCTTGGCAGACATGCCGGCTTCCTTGGCCATCGCCGCGCCGATCAACGGATTGATCCCCATGCCGCCGAGCATCGCCGCTGTGCCGCCGCCGAGCGCCGCGCCGCGGATCAAATCCCGACGGGAATGTGAGCCGTCCTTCGAATTCGAGCCGAATTTTGTCGTCCTCATTGCGTCTCTCCCTTGTCTCGCGCGTCAAGTCGAGGTCCGCGATCACGTCGCGGGCGCGAAAAGGCAAACTAACACGGGATTTTCGAGACTCCAACATTCGGGACGGCATAAAGTCTTACTTTTCGCCGGCCGGTGGCGAGACGGCGATCCGGCCACGGCGCATGATGGCGCAGCTCGGCTCGGACGGGGCAATGTCTCCAAGTCGCC
>DASXYQ010000281.1:0-5887 GCA_036502445.1 Roseiarcus sp.
GTTTCGCAGAGCGGTTCGAGATCGCTGTCGAGACGCTGACGACGACGGACGAGTCGATGTTCTTCCCGTTGCCGAGGTCGTTGCGCGAGGCGGTCGCGGAGTGACCCGAAAGCCTCTCGGCGCCCGGAAACAAGCGTCGCTGAAGGTCGATCGCTGGCCGTGACTGCGAGGCGAGATTCCTTTCCGGTTTTGTGACTTTTCAAGGCTTTGCAGCCAGGAAAATTTCCCTCACCCTCACGCGACCCTTCGCTTCTTCCGGGCGCCCGAAAGAGCCGGCGGTCGGCGGTCGGCCGCTCCAAGCCTCGCAGCCAGTCCAAGCGAACCAACCTCGCCCCGCCGTTGCATGCGGCGACAGGCGCCGATTTCAGTTCTGCATCGAGCGATTTCAAAGCCTCAGACGCCTTTTTCTGCAACTTTGGAACTTTGTCATTCTTTCGGCTAGTCAGCCGGAGTCGCGCGCGATCAGCCGCGCGCCCGTGTACCGTTGCGGCGCCATTTCCCGCCGGGCCGGCGCCTCGACCGAAAGCGGAGTTTGGCCGGCCGGGTCGAGAGAGCCGACGCGAAGGCGCCGTTTCGCTGTCGTACCATATCTTGGGGGTCCGGGGCTTCCGGGGCCATACCATTTCCGGGCGCGGATTCAATCTTTTCAAGCCCTTGCGGCGCCATTTCCCGGCGAATCCGGTCGGCAAGCAGCACCGCAAGCTCTCGGGGGACTTGCTCGGGTGCTTCGGACGCATCGGGACAACATGGCGCCAGCGACACGTGGAGCGCCTCGTTGAGACGGCTGACCTGCATCGCGACGAACTGGGCGGGCGGCTCCGGCATACGGCGAGCGAGAGTGTCTCGAACCAGCGCGCGCATGCGCTTCTCGCCAACGTCCTCCCGCCCCGCGATCTCGACGACCGAAACGCCGCCGTTCAAGGACTCGACGGTCCGCCTTTCCCGCCTCGCCCTCGCCTGGCGCGCCGCGCCACGCCTCGAGCCGACCGGTCTCGACAGACGGCGCGCGGAGCGGTTTCGACAGTATCCGACATTCGGCTTTCTCCTTTCATGGCGTCGGGAACAAAGATAGAACCATTTCGGACTCTTCGCAAGAGAATGTCGTATCTTCGTTTGCGGCGCTCGGCCTGTGGGATTTGGGAGCGCGGGTCGATGCGGGCGGCCAGCCGACCGCACTCTTGGGCCTGGCCGCCGCAGGAATACCGGAAATTTCTCACGGTTTACGGTGACACGGTTTACGGTGACGGTGCACTTTTCTTTCCTGCTCAGAAGTGAATGAACCGACCCTCGACGGTTTCGCAGAGCGGTTCGAGATCGCTGTCGAGACGTTGACGACGACGGACGAGTCGATGTTCTTCCCGTTGCCGAGGTCGTTGCGCGAGGCGGTCGCGGAGTGAAGATCATTCCGCGCCGTCGCCCTGGGGCGAACCTTTCATCGCCAACACGGCCGCTCCGCTGATCGCGCCGGCGCGCAAGCGATCGAGGGCGACGTTGGCGTCGGCCAGCGCGAATGTCTCTATCGTCGTCGTCACGCCAGCCTTCGGAGCCAAGGCGAGAAACTCTTCGCCGTCGCGCCGCGTCAGGTTGGCGACGGATCGCAGCGTCCGTTCGCCCCACAGCAGTTCGTAGGGAAATGAGGGAATGTCGCTCATGTGAATTCCGGCGCAGACGACGATCCCGCCCGGGCGAACTGCCTTCAGCGCGAGCGGAACCAGCGATCCGACCGGCGCGAACAATATCGCGGCGTCGAGCGGTTCCGGCGGGGCCTGATCGCTGCCCTGCGCCGAGACGCAACCGAGACGTAGGGCGAGCGCCTGCGCGGCCTCGTCCCCCGTCCGCGTGAAAGCGTGGACGCGCCGACCCTGCCAGCGTGCGACCTGAACGATGATGTGCGCCGCGGCGCCGAAGCCATAAAGACCGACCCGCTCGGCATCGCCCGCCATCCGCAGCGCCCGATAGCCGATCAGCCCCGCGCATAGCAAGGGCGCGAAATGCGCGTCGTCGGGACCGTCGGGCAAGGCGAAGAGAAACCGGCCGTCCGCGATCATCGCTTCCGAATAGCCGCCGTCGCGGGTCCAGCCATGAAACTCGGCGTACGGGCACAAGTTCTCCTCGCCGCGCCGACAAAACGGGCAGACGCCGCAGGCGAAGCCGAGCCATGCCGCGCCGACCCGCATGCCCGGCGCCAGCGCCTCGATTCCGGGACCTACTTCCGCCACGCGGCCGACGACTTCGTGGCCGGGAACGACATTCGGCGCGCGCCTCGGCAAGTCGCCGTCGACGACGTGGAGGTCGGTGCGGCAGACGCCGCAGGCGCATACCTCGATGACGACGTCGGTCGGCTGTTTCGCTGTGGGCCAGGAGCGCCGCCGACCAACCAGCGGCGAGCCGACCGCCTCGCAGACCATCGCCGAATAAGTCTCTGGCAAGGAACGCCTCCTCACTTTTCGCCCGTCCGCAAAGCCTCCGCCGCGATTTCGCCGACGTCTTTGCTGGCGTCGATCTTGCGCCATGCGATGGCGCCGAGGTCGCGCCGCAGTTGGCCGGCGAGAACGTCGGTCGTGGCGTCGGAAGCGTCATGCGTCCGCGCTTCGAGCCGGCTCGTCAGCGTGCCGATCGGCGCCTCGAGCCAGACGCCGTCAAACGGCGTACCGGCGGCGCGGGCGACGTCCTCGATCATCTCGCGCTCGCCCGGCCTGTCGAATACCGCATCCGCGATCGCCGCGCAGCCCGCGCGAAGCGCCTCGAGCGCCGACTCACGAATCGTCGCATATACGCGTGCGGAGATCTCGGGCCGATAGGCCTCGAGAGGCAACCGCTGTTCGGGACGCACGCCGTGAAGGCGCTTGCGGATGCGGTCGCTCGAGAGAATGCGTGCGCCGGGCGGCAAGCCCAGCAATGGCGCCAGCGCCGCCGCCACCGTAGATTTGCCGGAGCCGCTGAGGCCGCCGACCGCGAATAGCCGCGGCCGCGGCTCGCCGAGCAACGACGCGGCGAGATCGAGATAGTCGCGCGCTTCCTTCGCCTGCGCCGCAGCCTCGGCGCCGTGGGCCTCCGCCGCGCGGGCGCCCGCGACGTGCGCTCTCACGGCTGCTCGCACGGCCACGAAAAATGCGACGAGCTCCAGGCCGCCGCCTTCGTCGACCTCGTCGAGATAGCGATTGAACAATAAATTGGCTTGACCCTTCAAACCGCGATGAAGCAGATCCATGATCAGGAACGCCAGATCATAGAGCACGTCGATGGTTGCGAGATCCTCGTCGAACTCCAGGCAGTCGAACAGCGTCGGAACGCCCTCGAACAGGCAAATGTTACGCAGGATCAGATCGCCGTGACAGCGCCGGACCTTGCCCGCCTTGCGGCGACTTTCCAGAACGGGCGCGTGACGGCTCAACGCGGCGCGGAAGCGAGCGGCGAGTTCGTCCGCCTCGCCCGGCGACGCCAGTCCTGTCGCACGGAGCGAACGATCGTTGATGTCGAGAACGGCGGCCATTCCGGCGACGCCGCCATGGCCCGTCGAAACCTCCGCATCGGTGTGGAAGCGGGCGATGCGGTGCGCGAGGTCGGCAATCATGGGAGCGGTCAGCGCGCCCCGGAGCGCCAGGTAGTCGAACAGGTCGGCCTGCTCGAAGCGACTCATCTCCACCACGGCGTCGACCAGGAGGCCTTCGTCATCGAACGCGAGCGCTCCCTCGTCCGTGCGGACGACCCGTCGAACGGCGCGATAGAGGGTCGGCGCCGTGCGCCGGTTGAGCGCCAGTTCGCGTTCGCACGCGGAAACGCGCGCCGCCGGCGTGGAAAAGTCGAGATAGGGAAAGCGCACCGCGCGCTTGAGCTTGAACACGGCGTGCTCGCCGACGAACACTTTCGAGATGTGGGTCGTGATGATTTCCGCAGGCGCCGCCGATCCGGAGCGGGCTCGCTCGCTCAGGAACGCCTCGGTAGCGGACTGATCCTGCATGGTCATGCGCCGAAAGCCCTGTCCCCGGTCGACGAAGGTCGCTGCTCGAGCCGCGCCGGTTGGCCGCCGATCATTTCCAGGGAACCGGCATCTCGTCAAATCGCTATGTCGGACCTGTGAACACCGACGACGCGGCGCGCGAGATTACGCCGCTAGTAGTCTCCTGGGCGACCCCCAATAATTAGACTAGCGAGTCGACGGGACCGACGCGCTCTACCCGTCATTGCGAGCAAAGCGAGGCAATCCACGGTTCCATTGCCGGCCGCCCGCCGATTTGCCTCGACCGTCAGCGCAATGACGTCGTTTTCGACGGTTTCCCGGCTCGTTTCCCCAAGGCTGTTTCGCGGGTATGACCACGTGTCGGCTTGGTGAGTCGATGCTGCGGTTGTTTCGCGGCGTCGCCTAAAAATTGAAGAACTCGCGACGCAAGGCGTCCTCGTATTTCCGCTTCGCCGCCAAGACCTTGTTGCGAGCGGCCTCCTCGTCGAAATGCGCCTGCTCCCATTGATCGAGTGCGCAACCGTGTGGTTCACCGAAGCGAGCGCCTCTTCTCGTCTGATCGCCACGATCCAGTCCTCGACGGCTGCCTTATAAGCATTCTGCAGTTCATCCAGCTCGGCAGTTTCGTTTTCCATGGCTCCTCCAGACGAGCTGTCTGTATCAATTCGATGAAGGAACCAAGACGGTCGGCGCATCAGTCAATGGGATGCCCCTCAAGCCGGCTCCGCCGCGATTCCATCGACCCAAACGCCCCTTACATCCAGACTGTCGTCCAAATGCACGAGATCGGCGCGAGCGCCGCGTCGCAGACGCCCATAGGAGCCGTCTATCCCCAGGAGACGGGCAGGGGTGAGTGTAGCCATCTCGAGCGACGCGGCAAGATCGATGCCGAGCGCAGAGGTTGCATAGCGAACCGCGTCCAGCATCGTGATCGCGGCTCCCGCCAACGTGCCGTCGTCCAGCGTCAGTTTCAGGCCCGTTTGGGTGACACGCCTGCCTTGCAGCTGAAACGATCGCGGTCCGCCCGCGGCGGAGGGCATCGCGTCGGAAACGAGGGCTATCCCCCCAGCGCCTTTGGCCTTGTAGGCGATGCGAGCGGCCGTCTCATGCACGTGCAAGCCATCGGCGATCAAGCCACAGAAGACGCGCGGATCGGCAAGCGCCGCGCCGACGAGGCCGGGGGCGCGATGACCGAGCTGACTCATCGCGTTGTAGAGATGCGTCGCCGCTCGCGCGCCAGCGTCGAAGGCGCCTTGCGCTTCCTCGGCTGTCGCCTCCGAGTGGCCGAGACTTACGATGATCCCGCTTCGCACCAGTTCGGAAATCAGATAGTTCGAGACTGAAGAGGGCGCCAGCGTGACGAGCATGACCCCGGAGCGCCCCTCGGCGAGCTCGAGGGCATCCGCATCTCGCATGGGTCGGATCCATTCTGCGGGATGAGCGCCCTTGCGGCGCAAGTCGATGAAGGGGCCCTCGATATGGATGCCCAGCGCGCCCGGGGTACGCCGCCGCGCCTCGCGCGCCGCCTCTATCCCCGCGCGGAGCTTCAAAGGCGCGTCGGTGACGATCGTCGGCAGCATCGAGGTTGTCCCGAACGCGCGATGCGCCCGTACGATCGCATCGATGCCTTCGGGCGTCGGCGTCTCGTTGAACAGGACGCCGCCGCCGCCGTTGACCTGCCAATCCACGAAGCCCGGACTTAGCAGCCCGCCGCCGAGATCGACCTCGAGGCCGCCGCGAGGGCGCTCCCCGTGAGGCGTGATCGCCGCTATTTCGCCGTTCTCCACGACAAGGGTGGAGTCATCCAAGAAACGGTCGCCGTCGAACAGGCGCGCGCCAGTGAACGCAATCATCAGCGCGTCTCCGTCACTTTGCGTAAATTTCGAGGATTGTCCGGGTCGCGTCCGAGCTTTTGCGCGCAAGCCT
>DASXYQ010000282.1:0-3485 GCA_036502445.1 Roseiarcus sp.
ACCCTGATCCACGTCGCTGAGAAGCGTCGAGAAAGAAATATCCGACGCGGAGGTGCGCTGGCCGGGATTCTGGAACAACGTGAACAGGGCAAGCAGCAAGAGAACGATGATCACCCAGAGGGCAAAATTGCGCAAATTGGCGTTCATCGCGTTCCCATTGGCAGCGGCGGCGCCGACCGACTCTTCCTCGACCGCTCAGGCTGTCCCACCGTTCCATTTAAGGGGCCTCGGGGCGATTGCCAAGAGAAGCTGGAAAAACCACTAAACGCCAAGAGTCTGAACAAAGGCCCCGAAGCAGGAGTGAAGCCCTCAAATTCGTCTTTTCCACGACAGCTCGCTCGCCGCTCCGCCGTCTCAAGAGCTCCGCAAGAACGCGGCCGGCTTTTGTCCCAAAATGCGCCAGGCCCCGATCATGCCCAAACCGATGGTGAGCGCCAAGCCGGCGCCGGCGGCGGCCAAGGCCGGGCCCGCCTCGAATTCAAACTCGAAACCCATCACTTTGGCGACGATCACATAGGCCGCCAGCGTGCCGGCACCGACGCCGAACGCCGCTGTCGCGACGCCCAATGTCGCGTATTCGATCAGAAAGGTCGCGATCAAGCGCCCGCGAGTCGCGCCGAGAATCTTCAAAATGACCGCGTCCGCCATGCGCGCGCGCCTGTTGGCGGCGAGCGCGCCGGCCAAGACGAGCACGGAGGTTCCCAGCGCGACGCCAGAGGCCGCGCGAATCGCCTCCGTCAATTTGCCCACCAGCGCGTCGACTGCCTCTAAAGCCTCGCGCACCCGCACCGCCGCCACTGCGGGAAATTGTCGCGCCGTCGCCTTGAGCAGCGCGATCTCGCTCCCTGGGCTCGATCCGTCCGCCATCGCCGCCGTCACCAGCAGCGAATGCGGCGCGCCCGCGAATGTGTTCGGCGAGAAAACCAACACAAAATTGATCGCGAAGTTCCGCCAGTTCACCTTTCGCAGGTTCGCGATCTCGGCCCTGATGTTTCGCCCCAGAACGTTCACCGTCAGCGAATCCCCGACATGCAACCTCAGGCCGGCTGCGACCTCGGCCTCCAGCGAAACGAGAGGCGGGCCTTTATAGTTCCGGTCCCACCATTTCCCCGCGATGATTTCCGAGCCCGGCGGCGGCGCGTCCGCGAAAGTTACGCCGCGGTCGCCTTCCAAAACCCAGGCGGCGCTCTCCCTGGCTTTGAAATCGGCGGCGTCGACGTCGCCGATCTTTACGATCCGCCCGCGCATCATCGGTGCTTCCGCGATCGCGGCGCCGGGCGCCGCCGCGGCGAGAAAATCGAGGAACGGCTTGATTTCGCCGCTCCGCACGTCCAGAAAATAAAAGTTCGGCGTCGCGCCGCCGGCGCCCGGGTGAAGCTGGCCACGCAGGTTCGTATCCACGAGCGCCAGCGTGACGAGCACCGCCAATCCCAGCCCCAGCGATATGACGACCGAGGGTGTCAGCGCGCCCGGACGGTGCAGATTGGCGATTGCCATGCGCCACGCGACCGATCGCGCGCGCGGCGCCCTGCGCGCGATTCCCATGGCCGCCCAGGCGACCAGGCGCAGCGCGACGAGCGCGAGCGCGGTTGCGACGACGACGACGATCGCGACGGTCCGCTGCGGACTGGCTGATATGGCGACCAGCGCCAGCAGGACGCCGCCCATCATGGCGGCCGCGGCGTAGCGCGGTCGCGGCCAGGCAGGAATTTCCGCGACATGGTCGCGAAACAGCGCCGAGACCGGCAGGTCGTGGGCGCGGCCGAGCGGGGCTACTGCGAAAGTCAACGCGGTCAAGAGACCGTAGAGCGCCCCCAGCGCGAGTTCGCCCGGATAGATTGCCGGGGCGAGCGGATAGGGCAGCGCCGCCGCCGCCAGCGCCGAAACCAGGAACGGCGCCGCCGCGCCGACGATCAATCCGATGGCGACGCCCAGGCTCGCGACCGCGAGAAACTCCAGCAGCGCCAGCGCCACGACTGCGCCGCCGCTCGCACCGAGCGACTTCAGGATCGCCATGGTCGCGCGCTTGCGTTCCACGAATCCCTGCGCGGCATTGGCGACGCCGACGCCGCCGACGACCAGCGAGATCAGCCCCACCAGCGCCAGAAACTCGCCGAAACGTTCGAGATTGCGGGAAAAGTCGGGAGACACGTTCGAGCGCGAGCGCGTCTCCCAGCCCGCTTCGGGAAAGGCGGCCTTCGCGTCCGCGAGCAGCGCCGCGATCGAGGCCTCGCTCGCGGGCGAGCCCGCTGAGTCCAGCAGGACCCGCGTCGTCCAGCGAATCAACGAGCCGGGCTGGACGAGCCCGCTCGCGCGCAGCGCCGCCTCCGAAATCAAAACCCGCGCGCCAAACCCGATGCCGGTTGCCAGCCTGTCCGGCTCGGAGATGATGCGGGCGCGGACCTCGAGATGCAGCGCGCCGAGATCGAACGCATCGCCGATTTTCAGGTCGAGTCGATCCAGCAGCGCATCGTCGACGAGGGCGCCGAAACGGCCCTGCCGTTCGGCCAGCGCCGTCTGAGGGACCAGCGGCGGATCCAGCACGGCCACGCCGAGGCGCGGCCAGGAATCGTCGACCGCCTTCACATCGGCGAGCGTCGCGTCGCCCTCGGCGTTGCGCGCCATCGCGCGAAGGTTTGCGACGGTGTAGAGGGTTGCTCGCGCCTGCAGAAAAGCGCGCTCCTCGCGCGTCGGCTCGCGATGAATCAGCGAAAACGACGCGTCGCCGCCGAGAATCACCCGACCGTCGCGCGCCAAGCCGTCGTCGAGCGAACGGGCGAGCGAATTCACCGCGACGATCGCGGCGACGCCCAGCGCGATGCAGGCGAGGAAAATGCGCAGCCCTTCCAGCCCGCCTCGCAGATCGCGGGCGGCGAAACGGAACAGCACCCAAATCGCTGGAAGATTCATGCGGCCGCCGGGACGGCTGCCTCGACGAACCCCGAGCGCATGCGCAAGGTTCGGTCGCAGCGCGCCGCCAGGGCCGGATCGTGCGTCACCAGCGCGAGCGTCGCGCCCCGCTCGGCGGGCAAGGCGAACAGCAGGTCGATGATCGATTTTCCCGTCGCCTCGTCGAGATTGCCCGTAGGCTCGTCTGCGATCAGCAGCGAGGGACGCGGCGCCAGCGCGCGGGCGAGCGCCACGCGCTGCTGCTCGCCGCCCGAAAGCTGCGCGGGATAGTGCGACAGGCGTTCGGCGAGCCCTACCGCGGCGAGTTCTGCGCTCGCTCTGCGATAAGCGTCGGACGCGCCCGCGAGTTCGAGCGGCGCGGCGACGTTCTCCAAGGCCGTCATCGTCGGGATCAGCTGGAACGACTGGAAGACGATGCCGATCCTCGTACCGCGAAAGCGTGCGAGCGCGTCCTCGCTCATTGCGTGGATCGCGACGCCGTCGATGAAGATCGAGCCGCTGTCGGGGCGCTCGAGCCCCGCCATCGTCATCAGCAGCGTCGATTTGCCGGAGCCCGAAGCGCCGACCAGCCCGAC
>DASXYQ010000283.1:0-3250 GCA_036502445.1 Roseiarcus sp.
TTCGGCGCGATCCGCGCATTCGCGACGCCTATCTCGGCGGCGCGATGGCGGCGTGAGGGAATTCCCCTCCCCGTTCTCACGGGGAGGGGATAGGGGGTGGGGGGTGGTGCGTTCCGCTGCCGGAAACCTCTCGGGCGTTCCTCCGCCGCCCTGGAGAGCCCCACCCCCGACCCCTCCCCGTAAGAACGGGGAGGGGAGAGGCCCTGAGCCCAGCCCTCTCTCCCGCAAGGGCGGGAGAGAGGGTTTTTTTAGAATAAGGAGACTTCGCGTGCCTTTCGCGTATCCGCTCACCGAGGCCCAGCAGCGAATCGCCGACCTTGGCGACGAACTGGCGGAGCGTCTCGGCCAAAATCTCGCGCCGCACGAACGGGACTGGTCGTTCGCAGCTGAGAACCTCGACGCCTTGCATCGCGCGGGTTACCTGAGATTGGCGCTGCCGCGAGAATATGGCGGCGAAGATGCCGACGTGTTCGACATGGTCATCACCCAGGAGCGGCTCGCGCGCGGCGACCCGGCCTCCGCGCTCGTGGTCGGGATGACGCTCAATATCATCGGCCGCCTGCGTGACGAATTGACGTGGCCTCGCGAGGTTTATGCCGAGGTCTGCCGCGAGATCGCCGCGAAGGGCGGCGGCGTCAACACCTGCGCGACGGAAGCGGACCTCGGCAGCGTCTCGCGCGGTGGAATTCCGGCGGCGACAGCGACGCCGGCGCCGGGCGGCTGGCGCATCAGCGGCAAGAAGATCTTCGTCACCGGCGCGCCGGGGCTTCGCTACTTCGTCACGCTGGTCCAGCTTCCGCCGAGCGCCCCGGCGCCGAACGGGGAAGTCGGCGGCGCGATCGTCGCCGCTGATGCGCCCGGATTGCATTTGCAGGACGCCTGGCGCGGCGCCTTGAGTCTCCGAACCGTCGGCAACTACGACGTAACCTACGAAGACGTGTTCGTGCGCGACGATTGGGTGGTCGAGCGGCGTCCGATCCCCGGTCCCGCCGAGCGGGTGGCGCCGAAGCCGCCGACCGGCAAGGGCGCGCCCGGTCTAGGGCCGTGGTCGCTGACCATCGCCGCCGTCTATCTCGGCGTCGGCTCCGCCGCTTGCCGCGCGGCGGCGGATTACGCCAACGCGCGGATTCCCTCGTCTTTCGGCAAGCCGATCGCGGAGGCGCCGCACGTGCAGCAATGGATCGGCCAGATGGAGATCGGGATCGATGCGGCGCGCGCGCAGCTGTTCGAGACCGCGCGGCTCTGGCGCGATCATCCGGAGTTGCGCGACGAGCTCGCGCCGCAGATCGCGGCGGCAAAATATCTCTGCACCAACGCGGCTTGCGCGGCGAGCGAGATCGGCCTTCGCGTCGCCGGCGGCTTCAGTCTCACGCCGGAGCTTTCGCTGGAGCGGCATTTCCGCGATGCGCGCGCCGGTCTTTTTCAGCCGCCGCAGGACGATCTCACGCTGGCGCTGGTCGGCCGGAACACGCTTGCCGCGGCTCGCGTTGTTCATACGCGCGCGTCGGTCCCGGAAACTTCAAAGGGAGAGCAAGCCGCATGACCCGCTTCGCCGCAGATGTGATCGATTCCGTACTCGGCGTTTCCGAGGGCTCGCCGCTGCACCAGTTGCGCGCCCGACGTCTGGAAACGCGCGCGCGCACCCAATCGTCCTATGCCGTGCTTTTCAATCCCCCCGATCCCGGCGGTCTGTCTCCGCCAGAGCGCTTCGCGGTCGCGCTGCGCGTCGCCGAGTTGCACGATGCGTTGCCGCTGGCCGCGCATTATCGAGCGCGACTGGCGGACGAAGCCGGAGGCCGAGCGCTCGCCGCCGCCATCGACAGCGGCGCGCCGAGCAGCGGCGTCACGCCGCGAGTCGAGGCCATGCTGCGTCACGCCGATCTGGTCACGTTGAACCCGTCCGCCGCTTCGGATTTCGTCGTGGAGCCGCTCGAGGCGGAAGGATTGACCGCCGCGGAGATCGTCACGCTGTCGCAGATCATCGCCTTCGTCGCCTACCAGGTTCGCGTCGCCGCCAGCCTCGCCTTGATCGCGGAGACCCCATGAGCAACTTCGATTTCACCACCGATGTCCTGGACTGGGAGCCCTGGGTCACGCCCGTCGATCTATCCACGGCGACCCCGGATCAGTTGGCCGTGCTGGACGAGAGCGGGCCGCACGCCCGCACCTCGCTATATTACCATCTCCTGCTGCATGACGTGCCGGCGCTGCGCGAACACTCGGCGTTGTTCAATGCGATCATGTACGGGCCCGGGGGCCTGCCTCGCGAGGATCGCGAACTAGGCGCGACGGTCGAGTCGATCTTCAACAGCTGCGTCTATTGCGCGTCGGTTCATGCGCGCTCCTACATTCAGCTCGCGAAACGCCCGGACGTGATCGACCGCCTGTTCGTCGACGGCGTCGGCGCGGAGCTGGAGCCGCGCCTGCGCGCCATAGCCGACTTTTCCGCCAGACTCGCTGAGACGCCGCCGCATGCCGGCGCCGCCGAAATCCAAGCCTTGCGCAATGCCGGCCTCACCGATTCCGACATCGCCGATCTCGCCGATGCGGTCGCGATGTCCGCCTGGGAGAATCGGCTGGTGCTGACGCTCGGCGAACCGAAGCGGCCGTGAGCGGGACTTCGACACGTCGGAATCGGATGGCGACGCCTCGTTCGATAGCGTCATAGCATCATAGGATCATAGCGCCATAGCTCTATAGCGTCATAGAGCTATGAACGGCTCGCCTAACGAAGCGCCACCTCCGGAGAGAGCGAGGCGCGGCCATTGAGCATGGCGGAGAGGGTTGGCCGCAGCACGTGCAGCGCCGCCCGCCGCCGCCTCGCTCACCGACAAGCCGCGCGCCTCGATGATTTCGGTGCGGATGAAATTGCCAGGATGGGCTGGGTTTTTCATCCTGTAATCTCCTCTCGCGGTTTGGCCCGTCATGGATGAAGAGGGCCGAAGCCGTCTGGCTGGCTCTCGCGGGGCCGGACCTGGACGGAAAACTCCACGTCCTGCCCCAGGGCGCTGAGGATCGCCGCCAGCCGTTCCATGCTGAAACGGCGGATGTTGGCACGGCGGATGCGGGCAAAATCAGCATGGTTGATGCCCGTCATTTTCTCGGCCTTGCGCTGCGGCATCGAGGCGAGGCCTTCCGCGTTGTGTATGCCGTGCAGATCGGCGCCGAAATCTGGGTGGTTCATGCCTTCCAGAAAAAGGCCAAGAGCGGGATTGCGACGCCCAAGGCCGAAGTCGACCTGATCCGCGAT
>DASXYQ010000284.1:0-8116 GCA_036502445.1 Roseiarcus sp.
CGGGCCTCGATTCCGGCCTCGACAGGACGTTTTCCAATTACGTGCTCGGGGAAACGCTGCAGCCCTTCTCGGCGCCGCTTTCGTTTACGAGCAAGCAGCAATTCGATTCCTCCGGCTATGCCCTGGAGCGGTTGGACGGGATCGTTTCGGTCAATTTAGGCGGAGTGACGGCGAGCGTGGACTATGGCCGTTACGCCCCGCAACCGCTGCTGGGATGGCCTCACGAGCGCCAGGGCATCCTGACCAACTTGAAGTTCAAGATCAACGACCGGTTGACCGTCGACGGCGGAGTCGTGCTCGACCTCTCGCGGAATCTCTTCGATCTGCCGGGGCAGACGCAGCCTCTTTTCTACCCCAGCAATATCAACTTCGGAGTTTCCTACGAGGACACTTGCACGACCTTCAGAGTCGCCTTCTCGTCTGTGATCACCGACCCGGTCAGCGCGACGCCTGGCGTTGCCGTCGCGCCGGCCGCGCGAGACACCTCGCTGCTGTTCGAGCTGACGTTGCGCACGCTGGGCGAAATCAGGAGCTCGACCGCCGTAGGCAACTCCAACATCAACAATTAACCGCGCGCGCCCTCCGGAAATCCTGCCATGAACGCAGCGCCGATCGCAATGACGATGGGCGATCCCGCCGGGATCGGCCCGGAGCTGCTGCTGCGCGCCTGGCTGGCCCGCGATGCGATCGCGGCGCCGTTCTTCGCGCTCGCCGACCCGGACGCGCTCGCCGAGCTCGCGCGACGCTTGGCCCTCGCCGTGCCGATCGCGGTCATCGATCCCGCCGAGGCGCTCGGCGCCTTCGAGCACGCGTTGCCGGTGGCGCCGCTCGCCAACGCCGCCGGAGCGCGGGCCGGCCAGCCGCATTCCGACTTCGCCGCCGCGACGATCGAATCGATCGAACGCGCGGTGGGCTACGTCCGCTCCGGCGACGCGCGCGCGGTCGTCACCAATCCGATCGCGAAGAAGACGCTCTACGAGGCCGGCTTTGCCCATCCCGGCCACACCGAATTTCTCGGCGAACTCGCAAAGTCGTGGGGCGGCGCGGCGCAGCCGGTGATGATGATATGGTCGCCCCTGCTCGCCGTCGTTCCCGTGACTATCCATATCCCTCTCGCCGCGGTCCCGGCCGAGTTGACGCGTCGCCTGATCGTCTCGACGGCCCGCATCGTCGACCGGGACATGCGGAAGAGGTTCGGTATCGCGCGGCCGCGCCTCGCCCTCGCCGGCCTCAATCCGCATGCGGGGGAAGGCGGCGCGATGGGCCGCGAGGAGATCGAGACCATCGCCCCCGCGATCGCCGAACTCTTGGCCGGAGGGCTCGACGTCGTCGGGCCCTTGCCCGCCGACACCATGTTCCATCCCGCGGCGCGCGCGCGCTACGACGTCGCGCTGACGATGTACCACGACCAGGGCCTGATTCCCGCCAAGACCCTGGCTTTCGACGACGGCGTCAACGTCACGCTGGGCTTGCCCTTCGTGCGCACTTCGCCCGATCATGGCACAGCTTTCGACATCGCAGGCAAAGGATTGGCCAATCCGTCGAGCCTGATCGCGGCGACGCGGCTGGCTGCGCGGCTCTCCGGATGATGCTGGCCGACGACGGCCTCCCGCCGCTGCGCGAGATCGTCGCCGCGCACGGCCTGGACGCCAAGAAGTCGCTGGGACAGAATTTCCTGTTCGACCTCAATCTGACGCGTCGCATTGCGCGCGCCGCGGGACCGTTGTCCGGCCTCGTCGTCGTGGAAGTCGGCCCCGGACCGGGAGGCCTGACGCGCGCGCTGCTCGCGGAGGGCGCGAGAAAGGTGATCGCGATCGAGCGCGACGAGCGATGCCTGCCTGCGCTCGGGGAAATCGCCGCGCGCTGGCCGGGGCGGCTGGAAATATTGCCGGGCGACGCGCTCGAAATCCACGCCGATACTCTGGTCGCCCGGGCTGAAGGTGCGCCGCTGCGCATTTGCGCCAACTTGCCCTACAACGTCGCGACGCCCCTGCTGACGCGCTGGCTGGAGGCCGAGCCCTGGCCGCCGTTCTTCGACAGACTGACCCTGATGTTCCAGCGCGAGGTCGCACTGCGGATCGTCGCGACGCCAGCGCAGCGCGCGGACTATGGCCGGCTCGCCGTCCTCGCGGGCTGGCGAACCCGCGCTCGCCTGCTGTTCGACGTGCCGGCGAGCGCCTTCACGCCGCCGCCGAAAGTCACGTCCAGCCTCGTCGAACTCATCCCTCGCGCGGCCCCCGACCCCTGCGACGGCGCGCTTCTGTCCGCGACTACGCGAGCCGCTTTCGGCCAGCGCCGCAAGATGCTGCGCCAGTCGCTGAAAAGTTTCGCCGTCGCGCAGCAGCTCGACCTCGCCGACCTGCTGGAAGCCGCCGGCCTCGATCCCACCCGGCGCGCCGAGGAAATCGACGTAGCCGGGTTCGTGAAGCTGGCCCGCGCGGCGGAGAACCTCGGAGCACCTGTAGGCGCGGTCGACGACCGCGCGGGTTCCTCTTGGTCGACATGCCGAGAGTGAGGGGCTCCATGAAGGCCGCGCTCAACGAGCGCGGCTACGCTTGGCAGTCCAGCGCCCGCACCGCTTCGAGCAGCGTCATCGTCCCCGCTTCGAGTGCCTTCGGCTCCGCCCATTCCTCGGGGGTATGACTGCGGCCTTGTCTGCACGGAATGAACAGCATGGCGCTCGGGCCGATGCGCGCCATGAAGACCGCGTCATGGCCGGCGCCGGAGGCCAGCCGCATCGTCGTCAGCCCGTGGCGCGCGGCGCCTTGTTCCAGCAAGCCCTGCAATCCGGCGTCGCAGTGCGTGGGACGCGTCCGCGACAAAAGATTGAACGCCGCGCGTCCGACGTTCCGCCCGGCCGCGATGGTTCGGCTGTGCTCGTCGAGATCGGCGAGGAACTCTTGCAAGAGCCCCTCGTCCTCGGCGCGGATATCGAAGATCATGCGCGACCGCCCGGGCACGACATTGGCCGCGTTCGGCTCCTGCTCGAGGATCCCCGTGGTGGCGACGAAATGTCCGCGGCCCCGCGCCGCGAACTCGCGCGCTTTGGCTGCCACTTCCAAGCTGAGGCGCGCCGCCGCGAGCCCGGCGTCGCGACGAAGCCCCATCGGCGTCGTACCGGCATGGTCCGCCGCGCCCTCGAATATGATTTCGACCCGAGCGATGCCGACGATCGCCGTGACCAGTCCGAGATCGACGCCGCTGTTCTCGAGTACGACGCCCTGCTCGATATGCAGCTCGAGGTAGCCCACGATGCCATTGCGCCGGGCCTCGCCGAGCCGGCCGGGATCGCCGCCGATCCGCGCGATCGCCGCTGCCAACGCCTCGCCGGCGGGATTCCTGGCGGCGAGCATGGCATCGTCGAGCGCGCCCGCCATCGCGCGGCTGCCGACGCAGGAAACCCCGTATTCGCTCGGCTCCTCGGCGAGAAAATCCACCACCTCGATCGGATGGCGCGGCTGATAGCCCTGATCTCGGAAGCCTCGGACTGCCTCGAGCGCCGCGATGATTCCGGCGGGTCCATCGAATCTCCCACCCGACGGCACCGTGTCGGAATGCGACCCCAACAGAATGGGCTCGGTGGCGAGGCTTCCCTCGAGCCGGCCGATCAGATTTCCCCCGGTATCGAGGCGGACTGCGAGCCCAGCCTCCTCGAAGCGCCGGCGCAGCCAGGCGCGGCCCTCCAGGAATCGGGGCGAGAAGGATCGGCGCGTGTACGGTTTGTCCGGATCGGTGATGGCCGCCAGCGCCATCAGATCGTCCCAGATTCGCTTTTCGTCGATCGACATCAGGCAGCCCTTTTGATGACGGAAGGCCGGACGAAGACGCCCTCTCCGGGCGCGGCGAGCACGGCCTTGCCGTCGTAAACCAGTCGCCCGCGCAGAAAGGTCGCGATCGGGCGATAGGGAAGATTGATGCCGGCGTAGGGGCTCCACTGCACGAAGTTATGGCCGCTCGCCGCCGGGTCGTAACGGCGGGGATCATGGGCCATCACGACCAGATCGGCGTCTCGGCCGGTCTCGATTGCGCCCTTGCGATGGCTGAGACGGAAGAGGCGCGCGGGGTTGGCGGCTAGGAGTCTCGCCGCCCACGCAATATCGAGCCCCCGCTCGACGAGCCCTTTGACCAGCAGGGAATAAAGGACCTCGAGCCCGGGGACGCCGGAGGCGTTCTCCAGCATTTCCGGATTGGATTTGCGATCCTCCGACCAGCTGACGTGGTCGGTGGAGACGACCGTGACGTTCCCCGCGGCCAGATGGCGCCAGAGCGCCTCCACTTCGCGCCTCGGCCGGATCGGAGGATTGATCTTGGCCTTGCCGACGAGACGCGAAACATCGCGCTCCTCGTCCAGAATGAGATAATGGATGCAGGCTTCGCTCGTAGCATCGAACCCTTGTCGCCGATAGGCCTCGCAGAGATCGTAGCCGCGGCCGACCGAGCAGTGCACGATATGCGACGAGCAGCCCGCATGGGCGCCGATCTCATAGACCTCCGCCATGGCGAGGGTTTCGGCCACCGCGGGCCGCGAGAGCCCGTGGGCGCGGTAATCCGTGATCCCCGAGGCCTTCACTTCGGCGATCGCGGCGCGCACGATTTCGTCGTCCTCGTTGTGGACGCCGGCGGCGAGGCCGTGCCGGGCGATCTCGCCGAAACAGGCAAACAAAGTCTGCGGCGGGATGCGCGGAAAGCGCTTCGGGTCGGTATTGAACGTCGAGAACTTGAAGGCGCTCGCGCCGGCCTCGACCATCGCCGCGATGTGCTTGGCGCCGTCCTCGGGCGCGACCGTGCCATAGAGGGCGAAGTCGACGCGCGCCTGCGCGCCGGCCTCGGCGGCTTTTTGTCGAACCCGTTCGCCGTCGCAGACGAGAAAGCCGGCGTCATACGGCATGTCGACGATGGTGGTGACGCCGCCCGCGGCCGCGGCGCGGGTCGACCAGACGAAATCCTCCTGATCCTTCTGCGAGCGCGAATGGACCTGCGAGTCGATCGCGCCGGGCAGGACATAGGCGTCGCCGAAATCGTGCCTCTCCTTCGCCGAGGGCGGCGCTCCGCTGCCGACGCGCTCGACAAGCCCGTCGCGAATGGCCACCCAGCCGCCCTCGATCACGCGGTCGGCGCGCACTACGCGTCCCGTAACGATCAGATCGAAATCGCTCATTTAGGCTTCCGACGGCTAAATCTCGGGGGATGGAACCGCTTCCCCCCTTTGCGGGGAAAGGTGGCCCGAAGGGCCGGATGGGGGATCGAGCGGAGCGAGATGGCGCCAATCGGTCAACACGTGGCGCAATCGCTGGCGCTCCGCAGCCCGAGTATATCTCCAAAGTGAGCGGAGCTCCACGGAGCCATCTCGCTCCGCTCGATCCCCTCATCGAGCCCCGCGGGTTGTCACTGGCCTCCCGCGAAGCGCCGGGTAACACCGCCGGCTCAACCGAGCAACCCGCCGAACCTCGGCGCGAGCGGGTTGTCCGCGCGAGCGGCCAAATCAGGCCGGTCGATCTCGGGGATGCCCACCAGCGCGCGCCACAAGCCCAAAACCTCAGCGGATTCCAGGCCATCGGAAATCACGACCAGCCGCGTCTCGCGCGAGCCGTCCGGCCATCCCGCCAGCCGGCGCGGCGGGTGGAAAACGTGTTGCGCGCCCTGGATCAGGAGCGGTCGATCGGGCAGTTCCGTCGTCGCCACCAGCCCCTTCACGCGCAACAATCGCGGACCGAGCATGGCGCCGAGACAATTCAGGAAACGGGCGAGCGCCGCCGCCCCGACCGGCTCGGTCGTCGTGAAGACCCGCGCCCGGACCGAGCCGCCATGCGCCGACATGCGGGTCGCCCGCGCGGCCATGGCGAAATCGACCGGGCCGGCCAGAAAATCCCGCGCGCCGAAGTCGCCGAAGGCGACATCGAGAACGTCAGCCGCCGGATTGATCTCGTCCAACGTCTCACGCAGCCTCGCGAGCGCGAGCGGCGCCGAGACGAGATCGACTTTCGTCAGCGCGATCCGATCGGCGAGCGCGACCTGTCTTTGCGCCTCGCCGTGCGCTGCGAGCGTCGCCGCGCCGTTGACGGCGTCGACGACCGTCGTCACGCCGGAGACTTCCGTTCGTCTGGCGAGCATGGGATCGGCGAGCCAGGCGTGGAGGATCGGCGCGGGGTCGGCCAGGCCGGTCGTCTCCAACACGATGCGCGCGAACGGCGGCATCGCGCTCGCGTCTCGTCGCCGCAGAACGTCGTGCAGTCCATCGATCAGATCGCCCCGCAGCGTGCAGCAGAGGCATCCCGCCGCCATCAGGATCACGTCGTCGGCGATGATCTCGAACAAGAGATGATCGAGGCCGATCTCGCCCAATTCGTTGACGATGACGAGCGTCTCGGCGAGTTCGGGCGCGCGCAAAAGACGATTGATCAGCGTCGTCTTGCCCGCGCCGAGAAAGCCGGTGACGACATGCAGCGGAATTCGCTCCGCCTCCGTCACGGGCCGACCGGTATCAGTTTACCGACGAAGACCGGCGCGCCCGAGGGCTTGCCGTTGGGTGAACCTCCCGGCGGCTCGACGGTCACGGCGTAAGTCGCATCCTTCACCACGGCCGGATCGAAAGCGGCGAGCTTGTCGGCGCGCGTGGTATTGGCCGGATCGATCACGCCGAGCGAGCGCGGTGCGCCGAGTTTGGCTTCGATGATCCAGAGCTCGTAGGATTTGCCCGTCGGCGCGGGCGCCGCGACCGGCCGCACCGTCAATTCCCGCGTGTCGAGGTTGACGGTGACCGCGAAGGCCGGAGAATCCGCGCTCTTCTGCAACACCGCGACGAATTCGTGCGGCGCGGTCTCACGCGCCGCCTCGCGGAAGACGATGCCGATCGCGAGCATCGCCGCCAGCCCCGTCGCCCCGATCGCGGCGGCGCGCCAGCGCGTGAGGCGCGAGCGCAGCGCCGCGACCGTATCATTCGGGGCCGCAGGCGCGGGCGCAGGCGCGTGGATGCGCGCCTCGATTTCGGGAAGATAATCGCGCGGCGGCTCGATCGGCGGCACAGCCTCGGCGAGCGGCGAAAGGCGCTCCTCCCAGGTGCGGATCGCCTCGTCCAGTTCCGGCTCGCGCTGACGCCGCGCGGCGATCGCCGCGCGCTCGCCAGGATCGAGCGTGCCGAGCGCATATTCGGCGGCGGAGAGATCGTCCTCTGGCGAGAGGCTCATGACAAGCAGTCCCGCAGCTGCGCGAGGCCTCGGCGCAGCCAGGTCTTGATCGTCGGCACCGGCCGCTGCATTCGCTTGGCGAGCGCCTCCCGGGTGAAACCCCGGTAATAGGCGAGCAGGACGGCCTTGCGCTTTTCCTCGTCGAGCGTCCGCAGACAATCCATCAGCGCCGACAGGCGCTCCGACCGGTCGCGGGCGCCGAGCGGATCGACTTCCTCGGCCGCTGGCTCGAATCCTTCCGGCATGTCATCGAGCGAGACGGGGCGAACGCGGCGGATTTCGTCGAGCGCGCGATTGCGGGCGATGGTCGCCATCCAGGCGATCGGCGAGCCCTTGTCGACGTCGTAGTCGCCCGCCTTTTCCCAGATGCGCACAAATACCTCCTGCAGCACCTCGCCACTCAAATCCCCTTTGGTCAGAATACGCGCCACGACGCCATAAAGCTTCGCTCGGCTCTGCTTATAAAGCGTTGCAAACGCAGCAGAGTCGCGGGCGGCCACGCGCCGCAACAGATCGGCGAGCTCCGCCGCCGTCGCTGTGACGGACGCTTCTGGCGGCGTTTGCGGCCCGATGTTCATGGGCCGACCTTAGAATGGCGCGCCCAATCTGCGCAATCAGCGCAGGCCGATTCGCGAAAAAGCGGGCGTCGCGAGACGCCCGCCTCTCATGTCCTGGGCGAAAGCGCTGGGGCTGCGCTCAGCCCGGGATCATGACTTTGTTGATGACGTGGATGACGCCGTTCGACTGGATGACGTCGGGGATGGTGATGCGCGCCACGCCGCCCTTGGCGTCGGTGAGGGTGATGTGCGACTTGCCGCTGCGCTCGAATGTGAGTGGCTCGCCTTGAACCGTATTGAGCGTGAGCTTGCCGCCCATCTGGTCGATCTTGGTTTCGATGTCCTCGGCGGTATAGCGGCCAGGGATGACATGAT
>DASXYQ010000285.1:0-4598 GCA_036502445.1 Roseiarcus sp.
CCTGTCGAAGCCGAGACTTTCGACGGCGGCGCGGCCCCCCTCGCTCACTCTCCCCCACAAGGGGGGAGGGAACGCCCGCGCGGCGGGCCGGCGCGATGAGCACGCCGCACCGTTCGTTGCCCGCCTGGGCCGACGTCGCGCTGATCCCGTTGCTCAACGTCGCGGCGGCCTTCTTCATTTCCGGCCTCGTCGTGCTGGCGATCGGCGAGAACCCGATCGACGCCGTCAAGATACTGATCTCCGGCGCGCTCGGCGATCTCGAGGGGCTCGGCTTCACGCTCTACTACGCTACCAGCTTCATCTTCACTGGCCTCGCGGTCGCGATCTGTTTCCATGCCGGCCTGTTCAACATCGGCGTCGAGGGCCAGGCCTATGTCGCGGGGCTCGGCGCGGCGTTGGCCTCGCTCTTTCTCGGCTTCCTGCCCGGCTACAGCCTCGTGATCGTCGCAATCGCCGCGGCGGCGCTGTTCGGCGCCGCCTTCGCCGCCATCCCCGGCTATCTCCAGGCCAAGCGCGACAGCCATATCGTCATCACGACCATCATGTTCAATTACATCGCCTCGGCGCTGATGGGTTATTTGCTGGTCGACGTGCTGCGCACGCCGGGCCAGATGAATGCGGAGACGCAGCAGTTTCCGCCCGGCGGCATCGTGCCGCAATTTCACGAAGTCCTGAAGCCACTCGGAATCGTATGGCCGGTGACGCCGTTCAACCTGTCGTTCCTGCTGGCGCTCGCCGCCGCGCTGGGCGTATGGGCGCTGATCTGGCGCACGCGGCTGGGCTATGAAATCCGCACCGTCGGCGTGAACGCCACCGCGGCGGTCTACGGCGGCATTTCCCCCGCGCGGATCACGATAATCACGACCTTGCTCTCGGGCGCCCTCGCGGGCGGGCTCGCGGTCAACGTGATCCTGGGCGAGGAACATCGGCTGATCCTCGAATATACCGCCGGATTCGGTTTCGTCGGCATCGCCGTCGCGCTGATGGGGCGCGCGCATCCGGTCGGGATCATTCTCGCCGCGATTCTGTTCGGCGTGCTCTATCAAGGCGGCGCCGAGCTCGCGTTCGACAAGCCGAAGATCAGCCGGGACATGATCATTGTGATTCAAGGCCTCGTCGTGCTGTTCGCCGGCGCGCTCGAGCACATGTTTCGTCGGCCGGTCGCTGTGCTGCTGGCGCGTCGCACCACCCAACCGCCGATCTGAGGGGCTTGGCGATGGAGATGTTCGACACCTTCATCCAAGTCTTCGGCTCCGGCATCCGGCTGGGGGTGCCGTTGATCCTGGCCTGTCTGGCGGGCCTCTGGTCTGAACGCTCGGGCGTCGTCGATATCGGCCTCGAGGGCAAAATGCTCTCCGGCGCGTTTGCGGGCGCAGCGTTCGCGTTATTTACCGGCAGCGCCTGGCTGGGGTTGTTGGGGGGGATCGCCGTGACGGTCGTCGTCTCCCTCGTCCATGGCTACGCCTCGATCGATCAACGAGCCAACCAGATCGTCTCGGGCACCGCGATCAACATGGTCGCGGATGGCCTGACCGCGCTGATCGGCAACGCGATCTGGTCGCAGGGCGGGCGCACGCCGGCGGTGCCCGAAACAGCGCTGTTCAATGCGATAGAGCTTCCTTTCGTCAACGACCTCGACGGCGTGCCGATCCTCGGATCGATCTATCGCCATCTGATCTCCGGCCACGACATCATCACTTACGTCGCCTTTGCGATGGCGCCGATCACCTATTGGGCGCTCTACAGCACCCGCTTCGGTCTCCGCTTGCGAGCGGTCGGCGAGAATCCGGCGGCAGTCGATACGGCGGGCATTTCCGTGCGCGGATTGCGCTACAGCGCAGTGGTCATCTGCGGCGTCCTGGTGGGTCTTTCCGGCGTCTATCTCTCGCTCGCGCAGGCCGCCTATTTCCAGCCGCACATGAGCGCCGGCAAAGGCTTCATCGCGCTCGCGGCGCTCGTGTTCGCGAAATGGCGGCCCTGGCCGGCGCTCGCGACCTGCCTGCTGTTCGGTTTTCTCGACGCGCTGGCTACCCGCTTGCAGGGCGCAGAGCTGCCGTTGATAGGGGCGGTTCCGGTGCAGGCGATTCAGGCGCTGCCTTATATCTTGACCGTGGTGTTGCTCGCCGGCTTCATCGGCAAGGCAATCCCGCCAAAGGCTTCGGGAGTTCCCTATGTCAAAGAGCGATAGCGCGCTTGGCGCTCTGTTCGACGCAGCCAGAGCGGCGCAGGGCCAGGCCTACGCACCGTATTCGCGCTTCCATGTCGGCGCCGCGATACGCACGCCGAGCGGCGCGATCTATTCCGGCTGCAACGTCGAGAACGCCGCCTACCCGCAGGGCGCGTGCGCGGAAGCCGGCGCGATCGGCGCCATGGCGCTGGCGGGCGAACGTCGGATCGCGGAAATTCTCGTCGTCGGCGACGGCGAGGGGCTCTGCACGCCCTGCGGCGGTTGCCGGCAGCGGATCCGCGAATTCTCCGAAGCGGGCGCGCGCATCCACGTCGCCGGACCCGAGGGCGTGCGCGCGAGCTTCACGCTGGGCGAATTGTTGCCCCACGCGTTCGGGCCGGAACACCTGTCGTCGTGATGATCAAGGCCGCGGCGACGCGCCGGAGGAGGCGGTCCTTCGGGAACAGTCCGACCCGCGCCCGTTCGCGGCGAGGCCGCGCGACCCTCGAGCAACAGAGAAATTATTTTCGACGGCCCGAGCTCGGCTTCATGATTCTTAACTCAATTCCGCTTGCATACCGCCGCGAAGCCGGGTTCACTTCGGGTTCACCAAACTCGCGCCATATTGGCGACGGCTGGTGAACATGTGGGGGTATGCCTGGATTCGAGGTCTGATCGGGGGTTGGCGGATTTCGGGATTGCTACACGAGAACATGGAGATGGAAGCGATGAAGAAGCTGATCGGCGCCTCGCTGGCCCTGGCGATGGCGGCCTCGTTGGCGGGCTGCGACACGCCGCAGGGCGAGAATGCGGCGGGCGGCGCGGTGGTGGGCGGGGCGACCGGCGCTTTGCTCGGCGCGGCCTTGACCGGCAGACCCGGCGGTGCGCTGGTAGGGGGCGTGACGGGCGCGACCACCGGAGCGATCGTCGGCGCGGCGGCGACGCCGCGGTATCCCGGATATCCGCCGCCGCCCCCGCCTCGCTGCGCCGAGTTCTATTACGACTATTACGGCAATCGCGTCTGCCGGGCGTACTATTGATCGACGCCGTCTCGCGCGCGCGTCTCCATCCAGCCGAGCGGCATGACGATCGTTCCGACGCCCGACAGTCCGCTCGTCGGCGATTTCCTGCCGTCGCCCAATCACGGCGAGCGGCGGGGGTACGCGCGGCCCGACAGCGTGGTGTTGCACTATACCGGCACGGCGACGGGCCAGGGCGCACTCGACCTTCTGCGCGATCCCAGCTCCGAGGTCTCCTCCCATTATTTCATCGCCGAGGATGGCCACATCATCCAACTCGTCGCGGAGGCTAGGCGGGCGCATCACGCGGGGGTCGGCGTCTGGAAGGGGGAACGAGATCTCAACTCCGCCTCGATCGGCATCGAGATCGTCAATCCCGGGCATGACGGCGGCTTGCCGCCATTTCCGCAAGTCCAGATCGAGGCGACGATCCAGTTGTGTCGCGACATTATCTCGAGGCGCGCAATTGCCCCTGAACGAATCCTCGCCCATTCCGACATCGCGCCGACGCGCAAGCGCGATCCCGGCGAGCGCTTTCCCTGGGCCGTCCTCGCACGCGCAGGCGTCGGCCATTGGGTCGAGCCGGCGCCGATCGGAGCCGCCGCGGCGTTCGGGCGGGCGCAGGAGGGGCCGCACGTCCGTTCGTTGCAGGCGTTGCTCGCGCTGTACGGCTATGGCGTCGAAATGACGGGCGTGTACGATCGCGCGACGGAGATCGTCGTGACGGCATTCCAGCGCCATTTCCGTCCCGCGAAGGTCGATGGTCAGCCGGATGAGTCGACGATCGCGACCCTGCGCGCGCTGATCGATGGTCTCGGCCGATGAAACCCGCTTCCGCTCCTTCGGCGCTGAAGGTCCAAGCCGTGCTCGGCGGCGACTACGAGGTGCTTGAATTCGACGCCGGCACGCGCACGGCGGCCGACGCGGCGGCGGCGATCGGCTGCACGGTCGCGCAAATCGCCAAATCGCTGATCTTTCGCACCCGGGATACAAACCGACCTGTGCTCGTCGTCGCCTCCGGCGCCAATCGCGTCGACGAGAAGCGGATAGCGGCGGAGATCGGCGAACGCATCGCCCGCGCCGACGCCGATTTCGTCCGCGACGCCACCGGCTTCGCCATCGGCGGCGTGCCGCCGGTCGGGCACAAGACGCCGCCGGTCACGCTGATCGACGATGATCTTTTCCAGCACCAGACGATCTGGGCGGCGGCGGGGACGCCGAACGCGGTGTTCCGGCTGACGCCGGAGCGGTTGGCTGAGCTGACCGGCGGTCGCAGATCGAGGATCGCGCAAGCGGCCACTCCCCGAGGCTGAGCCGAAGGAGACGGCCCCTCACCATGACCGCCGCTCCGCCTTCGCCGCCGCTTCCGGCTTCGCCGGTCGCGCGCGCAACCCTATCAGATGACAGATCGC
>DASXYQ010000286.1:0-4099 GCA_036502445.1 Roseiarcus sp.
TTGCACAAGTCGCCGCCATTGATCCTCGCGGCCAACGGGCCGAGCAAGATCGCGCCCCCGAATGAGTCGACGGTGCAATCGGCCGGAGACACCGGCGCCTTGCTGCTGAAGGATTCGGCGGCGCCGACGGTAGCGCCGGTAAAGCTCGTTTCAACCGAGGAGCAGCCCGTCGATCTACTCGCGCAGACGCCCGCGCCTGCTCCCAAGCCTCCCGCTGCCGACGAGCAGTCGGCGCCCGCTCCCAATCCTCCCGCGGCCGACGCGCAGTTGGCGCCTTCGCCCAACACGCCTATCGTCGCGCCGTCCGAGGGCCTGGGCGGCGCGCCGGCCTCCGGTCGCACGCTGTTCCCGTCAGCCAAGAGGGTGAAAACTGTTTCGGTCCGTCCGGACGGCACATTGATCTCGTCGGATACGGCCCCCGATGCCCCGATCGCTCAAAGTCCCGCGCCGGCTCCGAGTCCCGCGCCGGTCGCCCCTGCCCGAAAGCCTGAAACTGCGGGTGCGGCTGCTCTGGCGGCGACTCCGACGATCGAGTTGTCGGCCAAGCCCGAGCCAAAGTCGTCCGCGCGCGTGAACGTCGCCAAGACTGAGACGCCTGCGCCTGCCGAGTCCGCGAACGCGCCGCTGCAGCTCAGCTCGGCCACGCATGGCGTCAGGCCCAAGAGGCCGAAACCCGCCGTAGTTGCGGACGCGACGCCGGCCGCCGCCGAAACCGCGACGACGCCGAGATTTGAAACCCCATCGGCGGGCGGCGGATGGGCGGTTCAGCTCGCGGGCGCGCACTCCGAGTCCGAGGCGCAGGCCACCCTCTCCCGGTTGCAGAACAAATACAGCGGGGATCTCGGCTCGGCATCGCTCGCCGTGCACAAGGCCGAAGTCAACGGCGAGGCCGTCTATCGCGTCCGGGCCGGCGGCCTTTCCAAAGCCGAAGCGCACAGCTTGTGCACCAAGCTGAAGGCGAGCGGTGGCGACTGCTTCGTGGCGAGAAACAACTGACCCAGGGTTTGCGCGCGTGACGCGCGCTTTCATCTGCGGCTGCGCGGGAACCGACCTCAGCGACAACGAGCGCGCGTTCCTGCGCGACGCGCGTCCGTGGGGCCTGATACTGTTCAAGCGCAACGTCGCGGATCGCGAGCAGCTGCGGGCGCTGACGGACACCTTCCGCGACACGCTCGGCCGCAACGACGCCCCCGTGCTCGTCGATCAGGAGGGCGGACGGGTGCAGCGGATGGGTCCGCCGCATTGGCCGGCCTATCCCGCCGCGGCTCGGTTCGACCCCGAAATCGGCGGCGAGCGCGCGCTCGCCGCAGCGAGGCTCGTCGCGCGATTGATGGCGCACGACTTACGGGAGGTCGGCATCACTTTGGACTGCGCGCCGGTCCTCGACGTGGCGGACGCGGAGACCCACGCGGCGATCGGGACCCGCAGCTATTCCCGCTTCCCCGAGCGCGTCGCCGCGTTCGGGCGGGCGGTCATCGAAGGGCTGCTGGAAGGCGGCGTCGCGCCGGTCGTCAAGCACGCTCCCGGGCACGGACGCGCGCGCGTCGACAGCCATTACGAACTGCCGGTCGTCGCGGCGAGCCGGACGGAACTGGCCGCCCGCGATTTCGCGCCCTTCCGAGCGCTGCGCGACGCGCCAATGGCGATGACCGCGCATGTCGTCTATGGCGCGCTCGATCCGGATAGGCCCGCCACCACTTCGCCAGAAGTCATCCAGACCATTGTGCGCGAGGCGATCGGCTTCGATGGTCTTCTGATGACCGACGATCTCTCGATGAAGGCGCTGGGCGGGCCGCTCGGCGAGCGGGCGCGAGCCGCGTTCGCCGCCGGCGTCGACATCGCCTTGCATTGCAACGGCGACCTCGCCGAGGCGCGCGAAGTCGCGGAAGCCTCGCCCGAGCTCGAAGGCGCCGCGCGGGCACGCGCGGAAGCCGCGCTGCGGCGGATCGCGGCGCCGCGGCCGCCGTTCGACGTGGCGGCGGCCAGGGCGGCGTTGGCGGGCTATGGGTTCACGTGATTTTCGAATGACCGAGCCGACGCGCGTCGTTCCCGCGAAATCGGGAATGCAGCCATTCATCGGATAGTTCGCGGTCGCGAGCGGCACGTCTTTTCGAGCATGTCCCGCGGCAGGTTACGGGCGGCGATGCCGCTTTGACCACGGAACGAGGTTCGCGCGCCTCGCAGAGGCGTTGAGCAGGATCTCACGACAAAGTGGGGCTTTTCGTTAACCAGGCGTTAGGGAACATAGGCGCTCAATAGACGTTCTAGGAGGTAGCGGAACCTAAACGAGGCGAGCATGAAAGTCAGCTGCTGCCAGTGCGCCCGGGTAATTTTCGGGGCCCCGAGGAACAACGACGGAAGAACTTTCTGCAATAACGACTTCTGTCTCGAAGAGTTTCGAAAGGCCGAACGTGGCGTATACCGTCACGCTGCATCCGATCAACGTGACCTGAATTCCATTTTCTTTCAAACATGTGTAACGCTGTCTGACTCACGCATAGTCTCCGAATTGGGAGTCGGTTGAATAGGTTTCGCCGAAAGGAAACCTGCACACCGGGTTCCCCTTTCCGCTCGTCCTCTATGATCCCGTCGTTTTCGGTAGCCTTTTAATCCGCATCGTTGGTTGCGGCGCTGTCGAATCGACTTCGGTGCCTTTGAGGCCGCCGCCATAGTCTCCTGCTGTCCCCCTGAATCCCACTCGTGGCGAAGCGACAGGCGATCGGGCAACGCGGCGAAATCCCGTGCCCCTCACCCGACTTCTCCCCGCGGCGGGAGAGGGGGACGGTGGCACGAGCCCGCAAATCCTTTCCGTTCAGTGATCGCCTTCCGAGACCAGCTCGAAAGATTTCGTGCGACAATGCTTGTTGATTACCGCGAGTAAATCCAGCGGGGGATCCGCGATTGCGGCCTGTTTCCAGTGAATGTCGAAATGCGTTTCGATTTCTTCATCGTTTTGGGATCGGTTTTGCTGAACGAGGCGGGCACGATATCCCATCGGTTCGAGCAAACCCGCGAGATCGACTGTAGGCGCTCCAGGCGCCGTCGTCACCACGAGCGTCGCCCGATGCTCGCGCGGAATCCGCAGGTCGATCCATTCCATCGCCCATAGCGTCAGTATCCCCAGTCCCGTCGCGATGGCGCCCAGCCCGAGCTGGCCGCCGCCGAGGCAAAGACCGATCACGGTCGCGATCCAAAGCGTAGCGGCGGTGGTCACGCCGGTAATCGAGCCGCCTTTCTTCAAAATGGCCCCGCCGCCGATGAAGCCGACGCCCGTCAGAATCCCGAGCGGCAATCGCATGATATCCATGACGGCGAACGAGCCCGGATCCTTTCCCTCCAGCGACAGTAGAATATTGGCCTGAATCATCGCAACCGACGCGGCCAAGGTCACGAGGATCGTGGTCCGCAGTCCCGCGGCGTGGCCGTGGACTCCCCGGTTGAACCCCATCAACCCCCCGGCTACCATCGTCATGACGAGGCGAACGAAAATATCTTCCCAGGTCGGCTGGAGCGGCATCATCATCGGATTGTCCGGGGGCGCGGTTGCGATTGCAGATCATTCGCGGACAGCCTCCGGCCGCGATGTTCGGGCTCATATGACAACCGTGTGACAATTTTTTGAACTCTGCGCGACACGGGGAGTTGTGATCTCATCGCCGTTGCGCGATTGGAGGAGCCTTTCTTTGAGCATGAAGTCGTTTGCGAAGCTCCCGACCTTCGATCCCGAGACTGGCGATGCGCTCGCGGTGATCGAAACGCCGAAGGGCAGTCGCAACAAATACGGCTACAACGAGGCTCTGGAAGTTTTCGAGCTGCGCAAGGTGCTGCCGCGCGGCATGCTTTTCCCCTACGATTTTGGTTTTATTCCCTCGACCATAGGCCAGGACGGCGATCCTCTCGACGTCTTGCTCTTGCTGGATGATCCGGCGCCCATGGGATGCGTGATCCGCGTGCGTGTCGTCGGGGCGATCTTGGCGGAGCAGTTGGAGGATCAAAGCCGGTGGATTCGCAACGATCGCCTGATCGCCGTCGCGACGCATGCGCAACTCCACGGCAACGTCAAAACGCTGAAAGAGCTCAATCCGCGCATCCTGGACGA
>DASXYQ010000287.1:0-4912 GCA_036502445.1 Roseiarcus sp.
ACCCAAATTATTTGTAATATGTCCAACGGCCATCTTCCCGTTTGTCTGCGGACGGGCGTCCAAACATGGCCTTCAGAAAGAGTCGGAGAAAAATTTTCCTCCGTGCAACTATTTGAAATCATGGATTCTCGGAAAATGATCGGGCCGTCCCGCTATCCTCGGCGCCCGCGATGCGCTCGCGCGCCCTCAGCGCACGGAAACGCCGAACGCCTTGGCGAGAAAAAGCCCGCCATGCCGGAGCGCGCCGGCGTCGATGCCGTGGCCGACCCCCATCGAGAGGTGCCACTGACTGGGAATCTCGGCGGCGGCGAATTCGTTCGCCGCGACGAACATCGCCTCGAACGGGATCATGGCGTCCTGATCGCCGTGGACGAGCAGAATCGGCGGCGGCTCGCCGCGCGCGTTGCGCGCCTTGGCTTCGGAGAGATGTTCGCCGCCGATCAGCATTCCGGAATAGGAGACGATCGCCGCCGGCGCACGCGGGCGTCGCAGGCCGACGTGCATCGCCATCATCCCGCCCTGGCTGAAGCCGACGACCGCGAGCTTCGTATCGTCGAGGCCAAGCCGCGCCAGCTCTTCGCTCAGGAAAGCGTCGATCGCCGGCCGCGCCGCGCCAGTCCCTTGCCAACGCTCGGCCGCGCCGCGCGGATCGTCGGGCGCAAAACGGCTCAGCGCGAACCATTGCCGTCCCATCGGCGTGCCGGGGCAGCGATCGGCGGCGTTCGGCGCGACGAAGGCGGCGTCCGGCAGCAGCGCCCGCCATTGCTGGCCGAGCTCGATCAGGTCCTTTCCGTCGGCGCCGTAGCCGTGCAGGAAAACCACGAGCTGCCGCGCTCGGCCGCTTTTGGGGGCCAGACGCGCACCGGACAATTTCACCGTCATCAAGGGCTCCTGATCGATGGCTGTGGCCGCGGTCTACCCCGAAGCGTTCGCCAGCGCCATTCCGGAGCGTTGCTTGGCCTGACGATAATAGGCCCATAACATCCGGGCCGCGACGCCGCGCCAGGGACGCCAGCGCTCCGCGATCGCCTCCAGGCGCCGCGCGTCGGGCCTCGTCTCCAGACCCAGCGCGAGGCGCGCCGCCTCCTGCAAGGCGAGGTCGCCCGCGGGAAAAGCGTCGGGATGGCCGAGGCAGAACAAGAGAAAAATGTCGGCGGTCCAGGGGCCGACGCCGCTCACCGCAACGAGCGCGCGATGGGCGTCCACGGCGTCCAGCGCGCCGAGCGCCCGAAGGTCCAGTCCCTCCGCGGCGACCGCCCGCGCGACGGAGCGCAATGCGCGGATTTTCGGCCCGGACAGACCGCAGGCGCGCAGCGCCTCGTCGTCCGCGGCCAGGACGCCATGCGCGTCGAGCGGCGCCAGTCGCGCCGACAGTCGAGCGAAGATCGCGCTCGCGCTGGCGACCGAGACCTGCTGGGATACGATGATCGCAGCGAGGCCCGCGAACCCGGGCTCGCGAAGGCGCAGGGGAGGGGGGCCGCCGATCTCGACGAGAAGGCGCACCAGATCGGAATCCAGCGACCGCAGGCCTGCGGTCGCTTCCGCCAGCGCCTCCTCGCTGTCGATCAGTCTACCCACCTCATACCGGATCGCCTGCGTCTTCGTGAGTTGCGCTCGGCGCGGAGGCGCTTCTTTGTCCTTCGAGGCTCGCGCAGGCGCCGCTTTATTCTTCGAACCGCGTCGAGGCGGCTTCGCGGTCGAACGCTTGCCGGCGCCGCTGCTTTTGGAAACACTATCCGCCGTGCTCCGCTTCCGCCGCATGGGGTGGCCTCGTTCGTCATGTCGCAATCGCCCGGGGCAACGATATCCCGCTTCGCGCCGACGCCCAACGGTCGGCTGCATCTCGGGCACGCCTATTCCGCGCTCCGCAACGCGCGTTTTGCGCGCGACAGTGGCGGCGAGCTGCTGCTTCGGATCGAAGATGTCGATCCGACGCGCTGCAAGCGCCAATTCGAAATCGCGATCCTCGAAGACATGGCGTGGCTCGGAGTGGCCTTCGCGGGCGCGCCGCGCCGGCAGAGCGAGCATCTCGACGATTACGCGGCGGCGCTGGCGCGGTTGCGGCGGCGCGAGCTGGTCTATCCCTGCTTCTGTACGCGCGGCGAGATTCTCCGCGCGAGCGGCGCGCGCGATCCCGACGGCGCGCCCTTGCATCGCGGCAGTTGTATCGCCGTCTCGGCGAGCGAAACCTCGGAACGCCTGGCCGCAGGGGAGCCGGCCGCCCTGAGGCTCGACATGGCTCGGGCGCGGGCGCTCGTTCCGAAGCGGCTCTTCTGGCGCGAATTCGGCGAGGGCGACGCCGAGTTGCAGGTCGACGCGGCGCCGGAGGCCTGGGGGGATATCGTCCTGCGTGGCAAGGACAGGCCGTCGACCTACAATCTGGCGGTGGTCGTAGACGACGCGCTCCAGAGCGTCACCGACGTCGTACGCGGACGCGACCTCTTCGCATCGACATCGGTCCATAGGCTGTTGCAGGAGCTGCTCGGATTCGACGCGCCGCGCTATCGCCATCACCGTCTCGTGCTCGACGCGACCGGGGCCAAAATGTCGAAGAGCGCGTCGTCGCGGGCGCTTTCCTCTCTGCGCGAGGCGGGGCTCACCGCTCGCGAGGTGCGCGGCGCGTTGGGCTTCGAGGGGACGGGGACGCGGCGGCTGCAAGTCGTCGGGCTCAGTTGACCTTCGCTTGGACCGTCGGGGTCGCGACGGCCGCGGGCGCCTGCGTCATCAACTGGTCGACGCGGTCGCGCTCGCGTTTGAACGCGGAGAGCATCTTGCCGTCAAACTCGCGCGTGCGCGCGAGTTTGATCGCCATCGGATCGACGAAGTTGCCGTTGATGATGACTTCGTAATGAAGATGCGGGCCGGTGGCGAGACCCGACTGGCCGAGATAGCCGATGACTTGGCCCTGCGTGACCCGCACCCCCTGCACGACGCCGCGCGCAAAACCGGACATGTGGTTGTAGGTGGTGACATATCCGTTCGCATGCTGGATCATGACGCGACGGCCATAGCCCGAGGTCATCTCGGCTTGAATGACGACGCCGTTGCCGGCGGCCAGAATGGGCGTGCCGATCGGCGCGGCCCAGTCCACCCCCGTGTGCATTTTGACGTAGTGAAGGATCGGATGGTAGCGCATGCCGAACACGGAGGTCATTTCTGCGCCGACGATCGGTTTGCGGATCAGAAACTTGCGGGTGGATCGGCCGTTTTCGTCGTAATAATCGACCAGATTGTCGTCGGGCGTCTGAAAGCGATAATATTTGAACAACTGATCGCGCACCGTGATCGCGGCGTACAGCAGCAGCGGATGCGGCTCGACCTCGTCGGCGTCGGCAATGAACGCGTTCAGGGCGTCGCCGGGTTGAACCGAGCGTTGGAAATCGACGTCGTTGGCGAAGGCGCGCACCATTTCGTCGATGATCGGCCGCGCCAGTCCCTGTTTCAGCGCGGTCTCGTATAGGCTCTCGTAGAGGCTCATGCCGCCTTCGTCCGGATTGGAGCCCCCGCGTTTGGCGACCGCGGCGCTCCGACGCAAGGTGACGGGAACATAGACGCCGTGGTCGTCGATCGCGATCGTCGCCTTGAGCTGTTCGTCGGAATAGGCGGAAATGCGGGCGATCGGCGCGGGCTTGCCGTCCTCGGCCGCATCCGCGAACTGCAGGATGATCTTCTGCCCCTCCGCGACCGGCGACTCCCCGTGCTTCAAGCCGAAAGCCTGAAGAATCGCGGCGACGGCGTCCTTGTCGGCGCCGTGCGCCCGCAAAACGTCCTCGAACGTCTCTCCATGACGAATTTGCAGGAGCTGTTCATGAGCGTCGCCGCGCGGGTCTGGCTGCGTCTTCGCAATGCTGGAGACATTTTCCGGCACCATGCGCACTTCGATGGAAGTGAACGGCGCGTTCGATTCGACGTTGCCGGTCGTCGCGTAGGAGAGGGTCCCGAGCGTATCGACGCTCGCGCGGCTCGTGCGCATCAGCATCATCTGCGGCGGCAGTTGCGGATGGCGCTCGCCGGCGGCTGCTTGCGCCTTGATCGATTCGACGACTTGCGCGTGCGCCTCCGCGAGCGTCAGTTCTCCTTTGACCGCCGCGGCGTCAGCCGCCGAAATGTCGCGGCTGAAGAACGCGACCTCGGAATCGTCCGGCGCCGGCCCCGACTCGAGGGGCGCGTCGCCCTTTTCGGCCGAGGCGTTCGTGACCTTGAGCGGATCGAACGGCGGAACGGCGTCCGCGAATCCGGTCGGCGTTGTCGTGAGCGTCGTCGAAAGCAGCGTGAAAGGTCGCGCCTTGAGAACTTCCTTGTCGCCGACCTTGATCGTCGTCGGCGCCTTGAACGAGTGCTTCGCCGCTACGATGTCGATGGGGCGGACCAGACGATCGCCTTTGCCCGGGTTCACGCTTTCGCCCTGCGCGGCTTCCTTGCGAGAGGGCGCGGCGAATTCCGGCGCCTCGGCGAAATTCGACTCGCGATCGAGGCCGAGGTAGAGCGCGGAGCCGATCAGCGCGATTCCGCTGAGGCCCGTGAGCGCAACGCCGAACATCCAGCGCAGCGGAATGCGGCGTCGCTCGCGACCCTCCGCGCGCGGCCCTTCGATCTCGATCGGCGGCTCATGGCCGAGTTCCACGCCGGCGCGAGTTCGATCTGACCTCGGAAGCGAATGAGCGAAGTGGGCGGCCAGTGTCGTCAAGTTCCCCTGGACAGCGCCCGAGACGAACGTCCCGCGCGAGCGTTGTGTTAGCGACCGCGCTACGGCGGCGCAACTCCGCTCTCCATGCAAACCGTGGCGCTTCTGCGGCAGGCGTCGCGTTTTCACGTTCGAGGCAGGCGGTTTCCCGGGAAATACCGCCCCGAGGGGGAGTGCGACAAAATTTTAAAAAACTGTTTGACACCGTCGCGAGCCTTCCCTATACCA
>DASXYQ010000288.1:0-9798 GCA_036502445.1 Roseiarcus sp.
CCTCCTCCAGGCGAGCCGTCAGTTCCTGCAGCGTGGACGTCAGAGCTTTCGAATCGGCGCCGCCGACCGGCGGGCGGACGGTCCAGCTTCGAATTGATGTCGGTGAGCGCCGCCTCCAGCTTTGCAGCGTGCGGCCGGAAGTCTGCCTGCCGTTCCACCGTCGTGCGCACGCTCTCGATGCGGCGCGCCAAATCCTCCAACGGCCTGGGATCAAAGTTCGTGGACGGCGCCTGTCGGCGGAAGGCCTCTTCCAGGCGAGCGGTCAATTCCTGCAGACAGGAGGTCAAGGCTTTCGATTCGGCGCCGGGTGCCGTCGGGCGATCGAGCTTCGAATTGATGTCGCTCAGGACCGCTTCCAGCTTCGCAGCGTGAGGTCGGAAATCTCCCTGCCGCTCCATTGTCGCTCGCATGGCCTCGATACGCCGGGCCAAATCCTCGATCGGCCTGGGATCGAAGTTCGCGGACGAGGACGACCGCCGGAACGCCTCCTCCAGGCGAGCCGTCAGTTCCTGCAGCGTGGACGTCAGAGCTTTCGAATCGGCGCCGCCGACCGGCGGGCGGTCGAGCTTCGAACTGATGTCGAGCAGGACCGCTTCCAGCTTGGCGGCGTCCGGCCGCTGTTCGGCCTGCCGCTCCACCGAAAAGCGCACGCCGTCGATGCGCCGCGCCAAATCCTCGAGGGGCCGGGGATCGATCGTGGGTGTCCGCCTGAGAGCCTCGTCCATGTGCGCCGCGAGCTGCTCCATGCGACGTTCGATCGAATTCAGAGCCGCTGCGGGGGTCGACCGCTCGATTTGCGAACGCGCCTCGGATAGCGCTTCGACGACGCGCGCGGTGTCGGCCTGCGGCGTCGGGCTGGTAGCGAGGCGTTCCACACGATCGGCGAGTTCCCCGATCTGCCTTTCCAACCGCTCGACCGGAACGGGCCGCAAGGCCGCTTCGGCGAGAAGGTTGCGAACTTCCTCCGTTTGGCTGCGAAGTTGCTCGAAGGCCTCGGGACCGACCGTCACGCGCGCAAGAGCTTCGACTTTGCCGCCCAGCGCGCGAATTTCCCTTTCGAGCGCTTCGGCCGCGATCCTCGGGTCGTGGTCGCGAAGCGTTTCGCGCACTTGATCGAGCATGGCTTCGACGGGGGCGACGAGGCGATCGCTCGCCCCGGCTTTGCGCGCCGCGTCCAATCGCTGCCCGAAATCGCCCACCGCGCCGTCGAGCGCGACGGATGCATTGCGAGGCGCGAGAGCGGCGAGACTGCGGGACATCGCCGCGAGTCCCGCGCGGAGGTCTTCCGCGACGGTAGGCGATGACGTTTGTTCAACGCCGTCCGCGCGGAGGCGGGCCACCCTGGCGGTCAAGGCCGCGATCTCCTTCCGCAACCTCTCCTCCGGAGACGTGACGTTCACGCCGTCCGCAGGGGAGTGCTCGACCGTCGGGCGGACCTGCAGCCCCGTCGCGGCGGATGGCCGCCGCGAGGTCTCCTGCGAATCGAGTTCGGTCTGGCGGCGGGCGATTTGAGCGACCGAATCGCGAACGTCGATCCCCGGACGTTCGTCGCCTCGCCGATATTCGCCTCGCGGTCGCTGCGGAGCGGCCACACGCCGCGCGAGAGCGCTCAGCCGCTTGTCGATGTCGGCTGCGGCATCCTCGCCGTGCGAGGCCGCTCGAGACGGACCTGCAGGCGGGCGTTCGACCTCGCGAACGGAGTGCTGTGCGACGTCGGTCAACTTCTGGGCGACGGACCGCAGCGTCGCGCGCTCCTGGGCGCGATCCGCCTGACTTTGCTCGATCCAACTCGCGACCGATTCGAGGGCCTTCGCCGTGCGCTCTTCGCTCCTGGCCGCGCGGGCTTCGAATTTCGCGACCGCTGCTTCCAAGAGCTCCTGCGCGCGTCGAGCCTGCTCCGCCGAACGTTTCGGTTGGGGGCGCAAGTCCGGTGCGTCGTTTCCGGCGTCAGGGCGATTCGCTGCCGTGGGGCGCTCGCGCGAGGAAAGCCGCGAAAGCCGATCCGCGATCGCGTCGAGCTCGTCGTCTCGTTCGTCCTCCGCGGTTTCCAAGAGGTCTCGAGTGCGTCGGGCTTCCTCGCCGGGTCGCTTCGGCTCGGGGCGCAGCGTCCGTTTGTCCTCGCCGGCGTCCCGTAGGACTGCTGCCGGGGCGCGGTCGTGGCGGGAGAGGCGAGACAATCGGTCGCCGACCGGGTCGTCGGGGTCATCCCGCTGACCCGCCGCGGCTTCGAGTGTGTCAAGCGCGCGTCGAGCTTCCTCGTCCGATCGCTTCGGCTCGGGGCGCGGCGCCCGTCTCTCGTCCCGCCGGACCGCAGCGGGATGGCGGGAAAGCCGGGAGAGTCGGTCGCCAATCGCGTCGAGCTTGTCGTCCTCGTCCAAGTCATCCACCGAAATACCTTGGTCGGCGGCCTGCTCCGCGACTACCTCGTCCAGCCAGTCGCCCAGGCTCATGCCGGCGCGGCGCGCGGCTTCCTCCGCCATATCTCGCGTTTCTCGCCCGACCCCCCTGACGCTCCAAGCCGCGGCTCTGTTCATTTCATCAACCGTCGCCGACGTTCCTCGATCGTCGCGCCTTCGGCTCTTCAGGGCGACACAGCCGATGTTTCGGCGCTGACGGTGAACAAACCATTAAGGTCGCCCCAAAATGGGTCATCCGCCGCCCTTCCCCCGAGTTGTTTACAAAAGTTGTAGCACGTATAGGTTGCACATCGACGAAAATTACCTTAACGAAGGGACACGCGCCGAAGCGGGTTCGGCCGTGATTGCAAACCAAAGGTTTCCTGGAGGGATGGGTCATGACAGCAACAGCGACTTTAGGTAATGTTTCCGATGCGTTATTGGTCCCCGGCGCGGCTGAGGGCGAACCGACCGGCGAGACCACGATCGGCGAAATGGCGGCCGAGTTCGGCGTGAGCCTCAGAACTCTGCGTTTCTATGAGGACCGACGCCTGCTTCGGCCGCGCCGCGAGGGGACCATGCGGCTGTACAGCAGCGTCGATCGTCTCCGTCTGCAAATGATCATCAAGGGCAAACAACTGGGATTCACGCTGACCGAGATCGCGGAATTGATTGGAACGCAAGACTCCGCCGACGATTTCGAAGAGAAGTTGCAGCCCGCGCAGATCACTACCCAAATCGATCATCTCGAGCGCCAGCGTCGCGAGATCGACGACGCGATAGTGCGCCTCAAGGCCACGCACGACCGTCTGGCGCAAACGTCCAACGGGCATGGACTCCTGGCCGCTTCCGGCTGAGACGTTCGCCCTCGGCCTCGCGCGCTCCGAATCAATTAGCCGTCCGGAGTAAGGGCGGCTAACGCCGCGGCCGAAATTGAGCGCCGAGATTTCATCGGCGCGCCCCGGTTGCCCCATTGAAAGGCCGTCACAGCCGACTCGGGGAATATCGGATGTGCGCAAGTCGAAAACTTCCCGCCCCTCGGTCGGCTCTCGAGCACGGGCTCGAACGCCGACGTCCGCTGGAGGGCTAGCGAAGACGAGAAGACGCCGCCCAACCCTCGGGAAACTGGCGCTCGACCACGCGCACCGCTTCCCTGAATGCGTCGTCGATGCTCAGGCACGTAGTGTCCAAATGCACCGCGTCGGCCGCGGCGCGCATCGGCGCGTTCGGGCGTTGGGCGTCGCGAGCGTCGCGCTTGGCGATTTCTGCGAGTATCACGGAATAGTCGAAGCGTTCCCCCCGCTGCGCCAGTTCGAGAGCCCGGCGTTGCGCGCGCGCCGACGGAGTTGCGGTCACGAAAATTTTGACGTCCGCATCCGGACAGATCACGGTGCCGATATCGCGACCGTCGAGCACGGCGCCGCCGGGCCGCGCCGCGAAATCGCGTTGAACGTGAACGAGCGCGGCGCGCACCTCGGGTATCGCGGCGACGACCGAAGCCGCCTCTCCCATTCTGGGGCCGCGCAGCCGGGCCTCGTCGAAGTCCGTCAACGCCAGGCCGCGCGCGGCGGCGACCGCCGCCTCGTTGTCGTTCAGGTCACGCTCGGCCTGCAGCAGACGCGCGGCGGTAGCGCGGTATAGCAGGCCGGTATCGAGGTGGGGCAACCCATAATGGTTCGCCAGACGTCGAGCCAGGGTTCCCTTGCCCGAAGCAGCCGGTCCGTCGATAGCGATGATCATGCGCCGCGGCCCTCCTGGCAGCGGGGCTCATACGCACTCACGAAGGCGCTGTCACGCGCCGCGACTCGAGGAGGGGAGCGCGTCCCGCTCGAACCCGCGCCGAATTGCAGGCTTTCGGGCGTCGCCGGTCCTGATCTTTACGATTACTTGTCCTGGCGCTACCGATGATTCGGTTATTGTGCATCATGCCGCTATGGGCGTCTTGCCGCCACGAGTCGTTTCGATATGATTGTTCTGTTGGCCGTATTGCTCGTCTTGGCCGCTGCCGGCGCCGCCTTGGCGCTCTTCACTTTGCGAACCGCACGACGGGTCGAGGCGGCGCTGCCGCCGGTCGGGCGGTTTTTCGAAGTCCCCGGCGCGCGCCTGCACGTGGTGGAGCGCGGCGAGGGACCGTCCATTCTTCTGGTGCACGGGTTGGCTGGCCAAATGGGTGATTTCACCTATGGCGTAGTCGACTTGTTGGCCACGCAATATCGCGTGGCGGCGGTGGATCGGCCCGGTTCCGGCTACTCGGTGCGAGCGCCGGGGGTCTCGGCTTCCCTCTATGCCCAAGCCGACGCGCTGGCCGCGCTGATCGACGTCCTCGAGCTGGGGCGCCCTCTGGCGGTCGGTCATTCATTCGGGGGCGCGGTGGCCTTGGCGCTCGCTCAGCGGCATCCCGAGCGCGTGGCGGGCCTCGCGCTGGCGGCTCCGCTGGCTTATCTGGTGGACCGAGTTCCGCCCACCTTTCGCGGCCTCGGAATCTCATGGCTGTGGTTGCGCACGCTGGTTGCCTGGACGCTGGCGGCGCCCGCGAACTTGCTCGGTCGCGGCGTTGCGCTCGGCTTCGTATTCGCCCCTGAAGTCGTCCCGCCCGACTTCGCCACGCGCGGCGGCAACCTGCTGGGGGTTCGGCCCAGCAGTTTCCTCGCGGCCTCCGCCGACATGATGGCGGTCGCAGAAGACCTCCCCATGATGCAGCGGCGGTACGGCGCGATGCGACTGCCGGTGAGCGTCCTGTTCGGCCGCGGCGACCGCATTCTCAGTCCGCAGGATCAGGGCGAGGCGCTGGTCGCCGAAATTCCAGGCGCCGAGCTCACGCTGGTCGACGGCGGGCACATGCTGCCGGTCACCGCGCCGGAGCGCACGGCGCAGTTCATTCGCGAGGCTGCCTCTCGCGCATTCGCGGCTCCGATTTCGGAGGGGATTGCGCAAGGGACGCCGTCCCTCGTTGGCAAACCAAGCCGACCGGCCTGGTGAATTGCGGCAGCGTATCCGGCTCGCCCAGTCAAAATCATCGCTCTGGCCGCCGCAAAGTGGTTAATTCACAGTTTTATCGCGGCACGCAACTTCCGATTAACGATTTCTTGTTAATCCGAGTTGAAATGAAATCGATCCATCTGTCGGAGTCGCGTCGATGTTCGGGCTCAATGTCACCTCCGACTTTCGTAAGGAGTTCAGACCGTCGCTGCGCGACGCGCTGGCGTCGGCAGGGGCGATGGGCGCCGCCCTCGCGGTGCGATACGTCGGCTCGAGTCGGGGCCTCTTCCTCGCGGCGTCGCTCGGCGCGGGGCTGATCGGGGGACTCGTTCCGGCCCTGCTGTCGGCGCATCTGCATCCGCTCGCTGACGCCGCCTCTCTTTCGCGCGCCGTAGCCAAGCTTGAGAAGCTCGAATCGGAACAGACCGCCGACGCCGAAGCCGTCCGCACGGTCGCGCAGGCCAACGCCGCGCTGCAAGCCCGCCTGGACACGCTGGAAAAGCACATGGCCAAGGTCGAGCGCGCCAACCTCGATACGAACCCGACGGGCGCCGTCGCTCCCTCAGATCACGCACCGCTGCCGCCCAAGCGCGACGACAAACACAAACCGCCGAAGAGCTGACGGCGCAACACCTTCCGGCTCGCTTGCCGCGGACAAGTTCACGGTCTCATGACGTGCGGAATTCTCTGGGGGTCGAGAGGTGTGAATCCGATAGAGCCGTCATCGCGAGCGACAGCGAAGCGATCCAGACCAAGCCGCGGATGCGCAGCCCAAGTCTGGATTGCTTCGCTTTGCTAACGATGACGGATACGGCGCTTGTATCCTGACAAGCCCTCAGCTCAGTTGCGCGGCTCCGCCGGCGGCGGCTCGCTTGGCGAACCCGGCTCGAACGGACGCTCGCGGCGCGCGGCCATGAACTGGTCGAACTCGCTGCGGTCCTTCGCGAAGCGCAACCGCTCGAGGAACTCCTTGAATTCGCGTTGCTCGTCTTCGAGCCGCTTCAGCGTCTCCGCGCGATAATCGTCGAAGGCGCGATTGCCGCTCGACGACGGACCGAACCAGTCGCCGCGGCTCCGGAAGCGTTCCATTCTGCCGCGCACATGTTCCATTTTTTCCTGCAGGCGGGCGATCTTACGTTCCCAGCGGTCCATGCCGGGGTTTCGATAATACATCGGGTCGTTTCCTGCGTACATCGGGAGTCTCCAGTAGCCGTACTTTCTGCGCGCGATGAGGAAGCCGAGGATGATCAGTCCCAGCGGCCACCACCAAATGAAGCCCAAAACCATCAGAACGATTGCCATGGCGCATCCCCATAAGTGAATGTAATGAACATTTACATCGAGCGCCGTTTCCTTGTCAAGCCCTATCGAAGCGGTCTCGAGCGGCTTTATGTCCGCGGCGCATTGACGGCGAGCCCGCGCAGATAAACCAGCGCATGCGCCTCCAGAAGCTCCTCCGCCGATATCGGCAGCGCCCGTTGCGCGCCGTCGCCGCGTCCGAACAACGAGGCCACCCCGTGCGCCATGCTCCAGATATGCAGCGCGACCATCAAGGCCGGCGGGCGCTCGGCAGCCGGCATGGCGGCGCAGAGCTTGTCGGCGGCGCCGCGCAACACCGCAAAGGCGCGGTCGCTCGCCGCCCGCAGCGCTGGATCGGCGCCGACCGGAATGCCGGCTTCGAACATCGCCGAGTAGAACGCCGGCTGGGTGCGGGCGAACTCGAGATAGGCCTTGCCGAGCCGGTGCAGCGCGGCGAAAGGGTCGGGGCGGCCCTCGTCCCACGCCCGCGCCAGCGCCGCTTCGAACTGCTCGAAGCCGCGCAGCGCCACACTCGCCAGCAATTCGTCGCGGTCGCGGAAATGCCGATAGGGCGCCGCCGGGCTGACCCCGGCGAAGCGCGCGGCCTCGGCAAAGGTGAAGCCGGCCGCGCCCTTCTTGGCGATCAGCTCCAGCGCGGCGCGGATCAGCGCCTCGCGCAGATTGCCGTGATGATAGCCGCGCGGCTCGTCGCGCTCGCCGGGCTCGTCCTTGCGCCAACTCATGTAAAGGATGCTTACATGAGCGCGGCGGCCAAGTCGATGCTCGCCATCGCGCTGCGCCGGCACGGCGTCATCTTCGACGCACTGACGGCTGGCGCCCGCCGACGATGCGCCGTTTTCGAGTAATCGCGCTATCCCGAATCACCTCGCTTGCGGCATAATGCCCGGCGATGAAATCCGTCGCCCTCTTCCGCCAGGCCGTCGCCGATCCCCGCCTCGCGTTGATGCTCGCGCTCGGCTATTCCTCCGGTCTGCCGTTCCTGCTGATCTTCTCGACGCAATCGGCCTGGTTGCGCGAGGCGGGGGTGTCGAGGGCCGACATCGGGCTGATGAGCTGGTGCGCGCTCGCCTTCTCGTTCAAGTTCCTCTGGGCGCCCTTCATCGATCGCTTCGACATTCCTGGGCTCGCGGGCTGGCTCGGGCGGCGGCGGGCCTGGATGCTGGTCGCGCAGCTCGGCGTCGCGGCCGGGCTGATCGGGCTCTCCTTCGGCGCGCCGGGGCGAACGCTGACATGGAGCGTGGCCTTCGCCTTCGCCACCGCCTTCGCCGCGGCGACCCAGGACGTGACGATCGACGGCTGGCGCATCGACGCCGCCCCGCCCGAGCGCCAGGGGATGATGACGGCGGTCTACAGCCTCGGCTATCGGCTCGCGATGATCTGCGCCGGCGCCGGCGCGCTCTATCTCGCCGACTGGGCGAGTTGGCGCATCGCCTATCTCGCGATGGCCGCCCTGACCCTGGTCGGAATGTTCGCCTGCCTCGTCTCGCCGCGGCTCGATCGGACGCCGAGCGCGGTTCGGCCGACTTTCAAGACCTCGTTCGTCGAGCCGCTCGCCGATCTGATGCGGCGCCATGCGGCGACGCTGATCCCGATCCTGGCGCTGGTCGCGATCTACCGACTGCCCGATTTCGTGTCCGGCGTGATGGCCAACCCGCTCTACATCGACCTCGGCTTCACCAAGTCGGATATCGCGACCGTCTCGAAGCTCTACGGCGTCTGGATCGGCATCGGCGGCGCCTTCGCCGGCGGCTGGCTCGCGCAGCGGCTCGGCCTGATGCCGACGCTGCTGATCGGCGGCGTCGCGGCGTCCGCCTCGCATCTCTCGCTCGCCTATCTCGCTGCGCATGGCGGGCGGCTGGACCTGCTGACGCTCGCCGTCAGCGTCGAGAGCTTTGCCGGCGGCTTCGCCGGCGCCGCGCTGATCGCCTACATGTCGTCGCTGGTCTCGCCGGGGTATGCGGCGACGCAATACGCGCTGTTGTCGTCGCTGTACGCGCTGCCCGGCAAATTCGTCGGCGGCCTCTCCGGCTTCATGGTCGAAGCGATGGGTTATCCCAGCTTCTTCGTCACGACGGCGCTGATCGGCCTGCCGGTGGCGGCGCTGTGCCTGATCGTGTGGAAGCTCGCCGCCGCTTCGAGGGCGGCGACCGCCGAGGCGCTACCGTGATCGCCCCGCAGCTCATGAGGCGATCGCCCGGATGAGTCGGGCCAAGTGATCGACGAAAACGCGGCCCCACCGTCATTGCGAGCGAAGCGAAGCAATCCACCGTTCCGTTGCCGTGCGGTTGCGAGCGTGATGCACGTTTTCGAGCATGCACGCTTCCGGACGGTTCAGGGCTTGCCGCGAACACAATCACGGTCTCCTGACGTGGAGAATTCCCTGCTGGCAGGGAAAAATGCAGGGAATTTTCCCGATTCCGCCCTCTTTTGCGAAAATCCGTCTCTAAAATATATGCTTATTCAACTATTTGCGGCTAAATTCCCTACGGAGCGAGCAGGGAATTTTTTTGCGCGTGCAGGGAATTAATTCGGCTTTTTCGACCGGAGCAGGGAATTTGGCGCGCGCATCCGGCGTACCCATTCTCATGGCCGTCATGGATAAGAAAATAGTCAATCCCGGAACAGGTGCAAAGGTTCAGTCATTGCGAGCGACAGCGAAGCAACCCAGACTAAGCCGCGTATGCGCAGCCCGAGTCTGGATTGCTTCGCTTTGCTCGCAATGACGGCTGGGGCGCTTGTTTTCTGACGGGGCGTCTCCGCAGAGACGAGGAAATGAGCCGCGCGGGAAAGAAATCGGCGCTCGCCTCGACTTCGGAGACCCTCGATGGCCAGGACTGAAGACGAGACGCCGTTTGGCGAAGCGCTGCTGGAGGGACGGCGCGAAACGGCCGCCGGGAAGCGCTGCGGGATCGCTCTTCCCGTCCGCAACGCGTCGCATACGGCGAAGTGGGTGAAGGCGACCCGAAAGAGCATCGCGAAAACCTCGCGCGAATTCTCGCGCCGCTTCGGCATCCCCGTCCGGAAGGCTGGAAGCAGGGCCGCCGCCAGCCCGATCCGGCAGCGAGCGTGCTACTCCGAGTGGTCGAGCGAAACCCGAAGGCGG
>DASXYQ010000289.1:0-2084 GCA_036502445.1 Roseiarcus sp.
CGGTGAGCCACGATTCGCGGCTTTGTCCCCCCTTCCAGCCGCGAGTGGTGAAGCCGAGAACTTCGGTCGCCACTCCGCAGCGCTCGAGCGTCCGGGCGAGAACGTCGGCGCAAATCGCCGCGATTGCGATCGGGCGACCGCGCATCGACCCGCTATTGTCGATCAGCAATGACACCACTGTGTCACGAAACTCCGTTTCGCGCTCGATCTTGAACGACAAAGCGTGGCGCGGATTGACGACCACCCGCGCTAGCCGGGCGGCATCGAGCAAGCCCTCTTCCTGGTCGAAATCCCAGCTGCGCGCCTGTTGCGCGAGAAGCCGCCGCTGGAGCCGGTTGGCGAGCCGCGTGACGACGTTCTGCAGCCCGCCCATCTGTTGATCGAGATAGGCGCGGAGGCGCCCGAGCTCGTCCTCGTCGCACAGCTCATCCGATTCCACGATCTCGTCGAAGCGCGTCGTGAAGGCCTTGTAGTCGGTCTCCGGCGTTAGCTCCCAGTTGCGCCTGCCGGGCGAAGCGAAGACGCTGTCGCTGAGCTCGTCACCGGCGCTGGCCTCGTCTTCGCCGCCTTCCATCTCCTGACTGGAGTCCGCTTGGGCGTTCTGGTCTTCCGCCTCCTCGCCGCGCATTTCGGTGTCGCCGCCGCCGGGCGTGCCGTAGTCGCCCTGCTCGGCCGAGTCTTCGCTACCGCCCTCTTCACCCTCGGCATCGTCGCCGGCTTCCTCCGGCTGGTCCTCAATCAGATCCTCTGCCGAGGCAAGATCGAGATCCTCGAGCAGTCGCCGCGACAGCTTGGCGAAAGCAGCCTGGTCATCGAGTGTCAGCCCGAGCGCATCGAGCTCCGCGCCAGCTTTCTCTTCGATCCAGGGCGCGACCAGCTTGAGTCCCGCCAGAGCGCCACGGGGCGGCGCTTCGCCGGTCAACCGCTCGCGGGCAATCAGGCCGACCGCGGTCGACAGCGGCACTTCCTCGGCGTTTCGAGCGCGCACGATGGCGTCGCCGCGGACGCGGGCTTCGGTGAGCTGGGAGAGATTGTCTTTGACGCCGCCCATGGCGCGGGCGCCAAGCGCCTCGACCCGGGCCATCTCGAGCGCGTCGAACACGCTCCGTGCGTCGATGTCCACGGGCGCTGCGCGCGCGTGGACGCGCGGGTCATGATAGCGCAGCCGGAGCGCTGCCGAATCCGCCGCCCCGCGCGCCTCGGCGACCAGCCCCGGTTCGAGCGACGGACCGGGCGATGGCACCCGGGCCGTCTTGCCCGATGCAGCCGCATTGTCCGAGGCAAAGACGACTTCGACCTCGGCGTCCTTGGCGATTGCCCGCGCCGCCCCCGCAAGTGCGCGGCGGAAGAGATCGATACGATCGGCCACGAACCCGCTCTAGCGACACGTCTCGACGGACAAAAGGCATTCAGACATCGCGATTGCGGGCGGCCATTCCTTCTCCGTGCGCCTTATCGGGAGAAGCCGAACCTCTTCATCAATTCGGCACGAGTGGCGACTTCCTGCTGCGCATTCGTTGCGGTCGTCACATGCTCGTACACGCCCGGCCGAATTTCCTTCCACCACGGCTTGTCGATCGGCCCGGCAAAACATTCGAGATGCGCCAGGTATGCGTCGAGCGTCGCGAATTTCCGGCCCATCGCGAATGGAAGATTCGCCACGCCTTCGCCCTCCGAATGAGCCGCCAATTTCTTCTCCTTCGAGCAGACCGCCGGCGCCACATCGGGCCTCCCTCCCGGCAATGGCCGATAGGGGCTTGCAGCCATGGCCGCAGCAACGAACGCTGTGAAGATCATGTTGAAACAATGCCGAAAAGTTGTGCGGGAGTCTATTGATTGCAGTTAACCATTATGCTCTCGTGCGACGCGTCGATCTGGGTGGCTCGGCGATAAAACAGGGGAGTGTTCAATGGCGTTTTACGAACCGTTGGTCCGCGTCGATGCGGATGGAAATCTCACCGGTGTCTCGACTGGCGGAAGCCAGATCTACAGTAACACAGCCGGGTTGAATTCGGCGATCGCCAGCGGCGCCGTCTCGCCGATCGCAACTCACACCGATGGCACTGCCGGCAACCCGGACGCAA
>DASXYQ010000290.1:0-2619 GCA_036502445.1 Roseiarcus sp.
AGCGAGATGGCTTTGAATGCACCACACGCATCGGTTGGCGTGCTGTAGCCTTTGGTATATTTCGAAAGTGAGCGGAGCTCCGCGGAGCCATCTCGCTCCGCTCGATCCCCCTCATCCGTCATTGCTTCGCAATGACACCCCCCGCGAAACGCTCTTGCGTTTCGCTCGGCCCCGCGAGGGGGGAAGGGGACGGCCGAACGCTTTCGGCCGGACTATCGCTTGCAGAAAATCAGAAATGTGGCTATGGTTCATGTTCCCGTTTCTCCAGCCTGAGCGAACCCGCCGCGATGCCGACCGCCCCTCTTTCCGCCGCCGCCTTCGCTTCGGAGGGACCAATAATTTGGAGAAGTTCTCTTTTGGTTTTTAGCCCTTGTAACCCATTGAAATTACACAAAACGGCCAAAGAAACGTTTGGAAAAGCTTGGACGAAAACAGCCTAGATTTGGAAAAGCTTGCAAAAAAGCTTGGAGAGGCGGCGGGGCGTTGCGGTCGAAACTGGAAGGGATACGCCTGCGGTCCGGCGATCGCAGACAGCAATCCTTTACACCTCGAGGCCATCCTGCCCCGTCGTGAGGGAAGCGATGAGCACCGGGTTCGAACAAATCTTCGATGAGCCTACGGCGGTGGATGCCTCGACGCCGCCGAAGAAATTCAAGGTCGCGCCGACCTTCGTCATCGACCTCACGATATCCCTCGTCTGCATCCTGACGATCGCGCCGGCGTGGAAGGCCTCGTTTCCGCTCGGGCTGCTCGTCAATCTGCCAACCTTCGCGATCGGCGCCCTGATTCTCTGCTGCTACGCCGGCAAGGTGCTGGTGATCGCGCATCTGAGCCGGCAGGGCGGCGACGCCCGCACCTATGTGAAATCGGCCGCGCTCGTGACCGATGGTCCCTATGCCTTCTCGCGCCATCCGACCTATCTGGTGGCGATGGTCCAGTTCCTGCTGTGGTCAGCGCTGGCGCTCTATCTCCAGGTCTTCATGCCCTGGAACCCATCGATGCTCGCCGCCGCGATCGGACTTCCCGTCGCCTTCTGGCTCATCAACGATCTCGTCGTGATGCCGACCGAGGAAGCGACGTTGCGGCGTCTCCATGGGCAAGAGTTCGACGCCTACGCGAGCCGGGTGCGCCGCTGGTTTGGACGGCGGCGGGCCATCGCGCGCTGACGCTGGCGCGTCACCCTCCGTAGCGGCCGGCGATGTCGCGGGCAATGCGGCCGGATTCCTCCAGATAGTGCGCGATGACTTCGGTAGCGTTGCTCGTGCAGGTCCGGTAGGTCAGGGCGTAATCGCCAAATCCCCGGTTGAACGCGCCCGCGAGCGCCGCCTTGCGCTCCTCCGTATGCGCCTCGGCCTCCAGCAGCCGCGTCATCTTGTCGCGAAACTGAGCGCCGTCCCCGGCCTGGCATAGGTCGCGCAGGTAGGACAACGCGCCCATCAGCTCGGCCAGGCGCAGCAACTGCGGTTCATAAGGGGGCGGCGTTTCGGCGGGCGTCTGCGTGGGCGGCGGCGCCGGCGTCGCGGCGGGTTTCGGTGGGGGCATGGGCGTCTGCGCGGCGAGCGGTCCAGCCGCGAGCCATAGCACGAGCGCGACCGCGAGCGCCCTCACAGGCTCCGCTCCCGACGCGCGGCCTCCGCGATCAGCCTCGGCAGCTCGGGCGTCGTCGGCCAGTCGCCGATCGTCTCCGGCTCGATCCAGGCGAAATCGTCGACCTCGAGCCCGACGCGCGGCTCGCCCGCTCGCCAGCGCGCGACGAATGCCGCGATGACATAATGGCTGCGCACGCGCGCGCCCTCGCGCGCGATCGGCTCGACATGGTCGAGGAAGCCGATTACCTCGGCGTCGATTCCGACCTCCTCCTCGAGTTCGCGCAACGCCGCCTCGCGCAGCGTTTCGCCGAGTTCGACGACGCCGCCCGGCAGCGAATAGAGCCCGAGCAGCGGGGCGCGCGCGCGGCGCGCGATCAGCACCCGCCCCTGACGGAACACCACGATCGAGGCGGCCAGGATCGGCCGCGCCGGGTAGAGCCGATCATCCACGCGGCGCCTCAGACATGCTCTCCGCCGTTGATCAGCAACTCCGCGCCGTTCACGTAGCTGGATTGCTCCGTGCAGAGGAAATAAATCGCCTTGGCCACTTCCTGCGCCGTGCCCAACCGGCGCATCGGGATCTGCGCGACGATGGCCTCGGTGCCCGGCGAGAGGATCGCAGTGTCGATTTCCCCCGGCGAAATCGCGTTGACGCGGACGCCTCGCGGGCCGAAATCGGCCGCCATTTCCCGCGTCAGCGCGCCCAGCGCCGCCTTCGAGGTCGCATAGGCGACGCCGGCGAACGGATGCACGCGCGAGCCCGCGATCGAGGTCACGTTGACGATCGCGCCCTGCGCGCGTTCGAGTTCGGCGCCGAGGCCGCGCGCCAAAAGGGCGGGGGCGAAGAAATTAACCTGGAACACCGTCAGCCAATCGGCGAATTCGGTCTCGAACAAACCCAGCCGCGAGCCGCCGGGACCCTTCGGGGAAATCCCGGCGTTGTTGACGAGCGCATCCAGCCGTCCGCCGTCCAGCCGCTCGCGCACTTCGCGGATCGCGCGCGCGGTGTCGTCGGCGTCGGCCAGATTGA
>DASXYQ010000291.1:0-3423 GCA_036502445.1 Roseiarcus sp.
ACGAAGGCCGATCCGCTTGACGACTTCGCTGTCGGCGAACTTGTTGTGGTGCGACGGATCGTCCGCGGCCGCCGCCGTCAAATCCACCACACGCACATGCGCTTTTTCGAGTATTCCGCGATAGGGCTCCACGGTGGGATCTACCGCGCCGAGGCGAGGCTGGTCGCCCGCCAAGAGTTTCGAGAGTCCGAGCGCCCGATCGTCCTGGCTGACAAACAGCGTCACGGGCGGCTGTTTGTCGTCGATCTCGATTTCGGCGATCTGGCGGCGAAAGACATTGACGTCGATGTCGGGCGAGGCGAGCATGATGTCCTTGATCTTGCGCGACAGGCCGTGATCGCGGATCGCCATCTGCCGCAGCGCCTCGACCGCGACGAGATTGCCGAGCGAATGCGACAGCATCGAAACCGAGGCGACGTTGGGATCGTCGACAACCGCCCGCAGCACCGCCTCCAGCGCGTCGCGAGAGTAGGTCGCGCTGTCGCGATCGTAAATATACGCCAGCGGGCGACCGCGAGAGGGCCAGGTGAACAACACGGGCACCACGTCGGCATGCGCATCGTGCGTCACCTGCGCGAAGCGGTAGACCGCCTCCTCGAAGCGGGTGTTGTAGCCATGCACGAAAATCAGCACGTGGCGGCTTGGCGACTTGGCGAGCCGCTGGTCGAAATTCGCGCGCGCCTCCTTCATGTCCATGCGGTCGGCGCGGGTCGTGACGAAATCACGCGCGGGATCGCCGGGCGGCGCAGCCGGCCACTGCACCTCGCCAATCTTGCGCACCGCATCGGGCGGGATCGAAACCGCGATATCGGCGAAGGCGAGGCCGATCGCGCGCTCGCCTCCGAACATCACGCCCGGCGGCTCCGTGACCGGCGCGCGCGTCGTCGCCACCAGCATGTCGACGACGTCGGTATCCGGCGCGCTTTGTGACGTGACAACGAGATTGCCCATCGGCCGGCCCGCGCAGCCCGCGACGAGCAGCGCGATCGCGAGCCAAAGCATCGCGGGCGGTCGAGGGGCGGCATGGCAACCGCCTCGAATGGGTAGTCTCCCAGCACTGAAAGAGCGAATGAGAGACAACTCCACGCATCTCACCCGACGGAGAGCTCCGTCGACCGGCGGCGCGACCCTACTCGCTCAGCAGGGAATCTCCAAGCACAAAAATGCCATCAAAAAGACATGCCCTCTCGCAGTTTACATCGTCGATCGGCTTTTGACGCCACCACCTTCGTTCCCCGATGTGCGAAGTCTTCGAGGAAGATCGAGAGAGGGAGTTCGCTGAACTGGACTCAGGTTGCAAAGATGGAGGCGTTTTGAGATCAACGCGGTTGATCTCGAAGCGGGACTTCCTTGGCAGCGGGACGCCTCACCCGCCTCGCCGCGCCACGAACACCATGCCGTGCATCGACAGCACCTCGAGGCCGTTCTGGTCGACCCCTCTTGTGTGGTGGCCGACGAGACCCCAGGCCGGGCGCTTGGTCTCGCGCTTCGATTCTACTTTCGAATAGAAGGTCACGACGTTGCCAGGGCGCACAGGGTTCGGCCAGCGCAGATCGCGGATGCCGGGGGAAACGCCGAGCGCCGGGACTGGATCGCCGCGCGCCTCGGCCTCCTTGCGCCGGGCGCCGCGCCAGTCGATCAGCGTGCGCATGCAGACGCAGGCGGTGTGCCAGCCGGAGGCGCAGAGCGAGCCATAGATCGAGGCCGCGCCCGCCGCGTCGTCGACATGAAACGGTTGCGGATCATAGAGCTTTGCGAAGGCGATGATCGCTTCGCGAGTGAATTCGTGGCTGCCGAGCCTGTTCTCCTCGCCAACGATGAAGTCCTCGTAGAACCCGATCATCGCGCGGCCTCGGCAGCAGCGCGGCGGCCTATCATGGCCACGTTCTTCTGGGTCATGACGGTTGCGCCGTGCTGGTTGAGCACCTCGAACAGGAACTCGACGAGGCCGATCTTTGGCCGCGAACCCGAGACGCGCGCGCTCAGCGTCGTGCGGCGCGCGCGCAGCCGGTCGCCCGGCCGCACCGGTTTGACCCAGTTGAGCTCCCCGACGCCCGGGGAGCCCCGGCTGGCCGAGCGAAGCACGAATTCGTCGCAGCACATGCGCATCAGCAGGGAGGCCGTCTGCCAGCCGGAGGCGATCAGTCCACCGGCCTGTGTGCCGTGGGCGGCGGCGTCATCGAGATGGAAGGGCTGCGGATCGAACTGTCGCGCGAAATCGACGATCTCCTCGGCCGTGACGAGCCGGTCGCCGAACTCGACGATTTCGCCGATCGGAAAATCCTCGAAATACAGCAAGCTCATCCGGCGCCTCAGTTCGCGAAACGGAAATGCAGCACGTCGCCGTCCTGCACGACGTAGTCCTTGCCTTCGAGCCGGAACTTGCCGGCCTCTCGCGCGCCGGCCTCGCCCTTGCCCCTGACATAATCGTCGTAGGCGATCGTCTCCGAGCGGATGAAGCCCTTCTCGAAATCGGTGTGAATGACGCCGGCCGCCTGCGGCGCGCGCGACCCCTGCTCGACCGTCCAGGCGCGCGCCTCCTTTGGACCGACGGTGAAGAACGTCACCAGATGCAACAAGCCGTAGCCGGCGCGGATCACGCGGTTGAGGCCGGGCTCCTCGAGGCCGACGGCTTCCAGATAATCCTTCTGCTCGGCGCGCGGCAGCACCGCGATCTCGCTCTCGATCTTGGCCGAGACAACGACGCAGGCCGCGCCCTCTTTGGCGGCCTGTTCGCGAACCTTGTCGGAATAGGCGTTGCCCTTGTCGGCCGAGGCCTCCTCGACGTTGCAGACATAGAGCACGGGCTTGGAGGAAAGCAGGCCGAGCGAGGCGAACTGCTTCTCTTGTTCGCGGCCGATGCCGGCGACGCGCGCGGGCCGGCCTTCGCGCAGCTCCGCGAGGCTGCGCTGCGCGAGGTCGAGCAGTTCCTTGGCTTCCTTGTCGCCGCCCTTGGCCCGCTTTTCCATCGCGAGGACGCGGCGCTCGAGGCTGTCGAGATCAGCGAGCATCAGCTCCGTCTCGATTGTCTCGATGTCCGAGAGCGGATCGATCCGGCCCTCGACATGGGTGACGTCGCCGTCGTCGAAGCAGCGCACGACATGTGCGATCGCGTCGCATTCGCGGATGTTGGCGAGAAACTGGTTGCCGAGCCCCTCGCCTTTGGAGGCGCCGCGCACCAGTCCCGCGATGTCGACGAAGGTCAGCCGCGTCGGGATGATCTCTTTGGAGGCGGCGATCTCCGATAGCACCTCGAGGCGCGGATCGGGCACCGCGACGTCGCCGACGTTGGGCTCGATCGTGCAGAAAGGATAGTTCGCCGCCTGCGCGGCGGCCGTCTGCGTCAGCGCGTTGAAGAGCGTCGACTTGCCGACATTGGGCAGGCCGACGATGCCGCATTTGAAGCCCATGAACCGCGCCCGT
>DASXYQ010000292.1:0-5428 GCA_036502445.1 Roseiarcus sp.
CGCCAGAGGAGCAATTAATACATATTTATATTGCATAATATCGCACTTAGGAGGACGAGTGATGAACACCGTGGCGTATCACGACAGGCTTGCGGGCAAGGTCGCAATGGTGACCGGCGCGGCGCGCGGATTGGGGCGCGCGTACGCGCTACGCCTCGCCGCGCTCGGGGCCGACGTCGCGATCGTCGACATCGATCTCGACGCGGCGCGCGAATTCCGCGAGGCTCTGGACGCTGACAGCGTGCCAGCCGAAGTCGAGCGCCTGGGACGCCGAAGTCTTGGAATACAAGCCGACCTGACACGCAGCGACGAGGCGCGGCGCGCGATCCGCGAGGCGCACCAGACACTCGGGCGGCTCGACATCCTCGTCAACAACGCCGGCGGAGCGCTGACCCCGGCGGATCGCAGCCGCGCCTCCGAGTCGCCCGAGGAAGACACGCGCTTTCTGCTCGACGTCAACTACATGAGCGCCGTGCACTGCTGCCAGGCAGCGGCCCCGATCATGAAGGCGCAACACGCGGGCGTCATCGTCAACATCTCCTCGCAGTCGGCGATCTCCACCTATCAGCAGGGTCTGCTCGCCGGCTATTCCGCGGCCAAGGCCGCGGTGACGCAGTATACCCGCTATCTCGCCGCCGAGCTCGGACCCTATGGAATCCGTGCGAATTGCCTCGCGCCCGGGATCATGATGACGTCGCGGGTCGCCGCTTTGGCCGCCGCGCGTGGGGTCGGAACCAACGAGGAAGCCGAGCGCGTTCCACTTCGCCGCCTCGGCCAGGTCGAGGACTGCGCTGGGGTGCTGGAATTCCTCGTCACCGACCTATCGCAATATGTGACCGGACAGGTCATTTCCGTCTGCGGCGGCGCCGTCCTGACGCCGAATTGATTGGAAGCGCCATGAACCTCGACCATGTCGTCAACCGGCGTTTCGAGCCGACCATTCAGAGCTACGATGCGCGCGACAGCGCGCTCTACGCGCTGAGCCTGGGTGTCGGCGACGATCCCCTCGATGAAGACGAACTCCCCTATGTCTACGAAGGCCGCGAGCCGAGGGCCATCCCGAGTCAATGCGTCACCCTGGGTTGGCCGAGGTTCTGGCACGATGAGCCTGAGGCTGCGATCTCCTGGCGCCGGATTTTGCACGGCGAGCAGAGTTTCGTCCTGCATCGTCCGCTGCCGCTCCAGGGAACGATACGCGCCGAATACAGGATCGTCGCGGTCGAGGACAAAGGGGCCGGGCGTGGCGCCCTGATCCATTTTTCGACTGAAATCAGCGAAGCGCGAACCCGCGAGCCACTCGCCAGCTTGCTCGCGTCGCAGTTCCTCCGCGACGACGGCGGCTGCGGCTCCTACGGCGTCCCACCGCCGCCGACCTCGACGTTTCGGCCGGAGACCGCGCCGACGGCGTCGTGCGACTACCGCACTTCGAAACAGGCCGCTCTGCTCTATCGGCAGGCCAGTCGCGATTACATGCCGATTCACGCCGACCCTGACGTCGCGCGCGCCGCGGGATTCGAGCGGCCGATCTCACACGGCCTCAACACTTTCGGTCTCGCCTGCCGCGCCATTCTGAAGCGGTGCGCGCCGAGAGCGCCGGAGCGGGTCCGGTCGATGTCCGCGCGTTTCGTCGGTCCCGCGCTGCCCGGTGACACGATCCGCGTCGAAATCTATCGAGATGGCGAGCGAGTGCGCTTCCGCGCTTTGGCGCTCGAGCGGGGCGTCCTGGTGCTCGACAGAGGGGATTGCTTGGTCTGACCCTGTTCGCCCTCTTCCGCGCTGCCTCCGTGCTAAGCTGCGTCCGATTCCGGACCCTCCTCGGCGCTCTCGCCGAGCATTGCGATCAGGTTTTCTTTCATTTTCCGCAGGGCGCGGACCGTCGCGCGCAAGTCGCCGTCGTTGATGTCTTCGAGGATGATCTTTTCGGTGTCGCTCACGCTGCTGCGGATCTCGCTGATCAGCGCGTGACTCTTCTTGGTGAGGAAGACGCGCTTGATTCTCCGGTCGTCCTGGTCGGCCCGACGCGAAACCAAGCCGGTTCTTTCCAGCCTGTCGATAAGACCGCCGAGAGCGACTTTGCCAAGGTCGAGTTCTTCAGCCAACGCGACCTGCGACATTCCGTCCGCGCGGGAAAGGAAAGCGAGCACCCACCATTGCGATCGCGTGACGCCCAGCGGCTTCAACACGCGATCGACGACGCTGCGCCTCAGGCGAGACACGTCGTGCACGAGGAAACCCAGCCTGAGCTCCCAATTCAGGTCATGCGCCATTTCGCCGTCCCTCACCCTGGCCCCGAGCGGTTTCCCGGCGCGACTGCGAGGCTCCGAGAGATTCGCGGGCGCCTCGACACCTGCAATATGGTTCGCCCGTAAACCATACGCAAGCGGCAGTCGCGGTCGACGCGGCGCAATCGACGCCGGGCGCCTAGAGGCTGCCTGGGACAAAGGCGATTTTCGTATTGACTTATTTCGTACACATGCTTATTAATTTGTAACCGCAACGGGACCGCTTCGCACGCGCGGCGCGGCCGCCCGGGCTCAAAAACGCGGCCGGAAATTTCATTCGAGGGAGAGCGTCCAGGTGCGATCTCGAGGCCCGGTCGTCGAATCGGATCGGGTTCCGATTCAGCGCGTTGCCAGCGCTCTCGCCCGACGGGGGCCTTGAAGCGATATGGAGTTTCTTCACCTCTTCAGCGCCGCCCAATTTGCGAATTCGCTCGCGCTCGCCTCGTTGCTGACAATACTGGCGAGTGGTCTGGCGCTGATTTTCGGTCTTCGTGACGTGATGAATTTCGCGCACGGCGCGCTGTTCATGCTGGGCGCCTATGTTGGTTACACGGTCTCGACGCTGCTCGACTTCTGGGCGGCCTTGGCGATCGTTCCCGTGCTGCTGGGTCTCCTCGGGGCGGCGCTCGAATACGCGACGATCCGCCCGTTGCGGAAGCGTTCGCAGATGGACGTCGCCCTGGTCACCTTCGGTCTAGCGCTGATGCTCAGTCAGGCCGTCATCAAGATTTGGGGCGCGGCGCCGCTCGCGGTCGGGGCGCCGCCTTCGCTCGCGGGGTCGACGGACCTCTTCGGGGAACCCTATCCCACATACCGCCTGTTCCTGATCGCGACGGGATTCGGCGTCTGCATCGTCCTGGCGCTCTGGCTGCGATATACTCGCACCGGCCTGCATGTGCGCGCCGTCAGCCAATATCCCGCGGTTGCGCGCATTCTCGGCGTCGACACCGACCGACTGGGCTTGCTGGTGGTCTGCATGGGCACGGGTCTGGCTGGCCTCGCCGGCGTCTTGGCGGGGCCCTATCTATCCGTCGATCCGGCCCTGGGCGCCTCCATTCTGATCAATTGTCTGATCGTCGTCGTGGTCGGCGGCCTTGGCAGCATCGGCGGCGCGATCGCCGCCGCCGTAGTGTTCGGGCTCATCGAGGTATTCGGCTCCCTGCTCTCGCCAACCCTCGCCGTCACGGCGCCTTATCTGTTGCTGTTCTTCGTCCTGCTCTGGCGTCCTCAGGGCTTCGGCCGCGGGAGGGTCGGCTGATGGAGGCCTTGCAAGGGATCGCGGCGGCGTCTCCCAGCAAGCCGCGCTCCCGGAGGACGGGGCCCGCTGACCTGTTCAGGACGCTCGCCATCGGGGCGGTGATGATCCTCGTCGGATTGTTGGCGCCGAAGGCGGTTCCCAGCTCCTATTATCTCGGCCTGCTGGTCAACGCGGCCGTGTTGGGGATTTCCGCCGTGTCGATCGGCTTCCTCGCCCATCAGAGCGGTCTGATGATGTTCGGCGCCGCCGCCTTCACCGGCGGGGCCACCTATCTCTATGCGATCGCGATCACGCAATTCGGTTGGAACGTGATGGCCGCGAGCGCCTTTACGCTCCTGGCCTCGACGCTGCTCTCGGCCGCCATCGGCGCATTGATCGTGCGCGCGAGACCACTGCCGTTCGCCATGTTGACTCTCGCACTGGCGCAGATGCTGCGGTCGTTCGTGCTGATCACCGATTTCCGGCCGATAACCGGCGGCGACGACGGGCTCCCCCTGAGCTTCGAGGGCGCTTTCTTCGGTTTCAGCCAGGCGCAATTGTCGAGGCCGGAGGGATTTTGGCCCGTGGCTTGGCTCTCGCTCTGCGGGGTGATGGCGCTCGCCTGGGCGGTGGGAAAATCGCCCACGGGGCAGGCGCTGCGCGCAATCAAGGCCAACGAGGAGCGGATGCGCTTTTCCGGTTTCGACACCTACGGGCCCCGCGTTCTCGCATTCACGCTCGCGAGTTTCATGGCGTCTCTGGCCGGGTTGCTGACCGGCCTCTACACCGCATTCGCCTCCCCGGAACTGCTGGATTTCTCGACCGGCGGCAATGCTCTGGTTTCGACGCTGATCGGCGGCGTCGGCACGGTCGGAGGTCCGGCGCTCGGCGCCTTGCTCTATGTCATCGGACAGGACCGCTTCGGCGCAACCGGCAACCTCGAATTTCTGACCGGACTCGGGGTGGTGCTGGTCATTTACGTCTTTCCCGATGGGATCATGGGCTTCATCCGTGCCGGCGCCGCGAAACTCAGCGGACGCGAGGCCTCGGGCCGTTCGGAGGGGGAAAATGCTTCGCGTTGAAAACTTGAGCGTGGCCTATGGCAGCGTCAGAGCGCTCGACGACGTCTCGCTCGAAGTGAAAGAGGGCGGCGTGCTCCACGGGATCATTGGCCCGAACGGCGCGGGAAAATCGACGCTGATGGACGCCATCACCGGGCGGCGAAAGCCCACCCGCGGACGAGTATACGTCGACGGACGCGACATCACATCGCTTTCCGTTGCCCGGCGTCGCCGGTTGGGAATGTCGCGATCCTTTCAGCGCACGAGCATCTTTCCTGGCTTTCGTGTCGGCGAGCAACTGGAGCTGGTGGCTTCGCACCTGGGCGAGAAGGATCTCGCCGGCATCGTCGAGACGCTGAACCTCGGCGACGTCTACGGCGAAATCGCCGACAAGATCGCCTACGGCGATCAGCGCCGGGTCGACATTGCGCTCGCGCTGGTGGGACGGCCGACCCTGATGCTGCTCGACGAACCGGCGGCGGGACTTTCCACCGCGGAGACGACGGTTCTCTTCGAACATCTGGCGGCGATCGTGCGCGATCGGAACGTCGCCGCGCTCGTCGTGGAGCACGACGTCGAAGCGGTCTTTCGCTTCTGCGACACGATCACCGCCTTGGACCTGGGACGGGTGCTCGCGCAGGGCGCGCCGGCCGAAGTGCGCAAGGATCCGTGCGTCATCGCCGCCTATCTGGGAACGGCCGCATGAGCTTCATCGACGTGCGCTCCCTGCGCGCCGGCTACGGCAATTCCGTGGTCCTGCGCGATGTCGACCTCGCGGTCGACGAAGGCGAGGCGGTCGCCGTCGTCGGAAAGAATGGCGCCGGCAAGTCGACGCTTTTGATGTCCTT